>JAFAYN010000267.1 GCA_019240375.1 Gemmatimonadota bacterium | reverse complement strand
GAAGGAGACCGAGGTGCGGGCCCACTTCGATCGCAGGGTGGAGGGGATGGCGCCCGCCGTCGAGAAGGTACGACGCGCCGCGGCCGCGCAGTGGGACGGCGGGGCCCGGCCGGTTACGGGACCGGAGGGCGCCTGGGGAGACGCACTCTCCGATCTTCTGGCCTACCTGGTCCGGTTCCGCGGCGACCCGCGATACCATGGCGACCCGTTCACGGACGACGCGGTATTCCCGCCGATCTTCAAGGTGTTCCACGCCCTGGCCAACCACCTGGGGGTGAGCATGCTCGACGAGGCCTCCCTGCATCACCTTCTCCTCCGCGCCACCGCGGTGGCACCGATCGGCCAGGTGGCCGAGGCCGTGGGGGTGTAGCGAGATGAGCCGTATCGCTCCGAACCCCGAAGGGGCCACGCCGGTGATCATGCGTGTCGCCGGCCTCCCGCTCGAGACCATGGAGCGGTTCTCGACCGACCTGTGCGTGGAGCTCGGCGCCCGCGAGCGCCTGGAGGAGGAGCTGAAGGCGAGCCGTGCCGAGATGGTGGACCGGCTCCACGCGCTGGTTCCCACTGCTCCTCCGGAGCTGCGTCGTTTCCTGCTGATCGTGAAGCGGGACTGTTACAACGGCCGGCCGCTCGGCCGCCACGTGCAGGCGCCGCAGTGGCCGGCGCTCCAGGATCTCGCGGGCCCGGTCGCCGGGAGGCTCGCCGCCCAGGAGGAGGAAGCCGCCCGGCGCGCGGCGGCGTTCGACGAGGGCTTCCTGCGTGAGCGGGACCACCAGCGGCGGTTCCTGGCGGACCACCTGCGAGACACGGCCTTCGTCCGGGGCCTCGCGCTCGCCAATCCGGAGATCTCCTGGATCGCCCAGCGCCTGCGGGACCAGGAGAGCTATGGGCACGGCCGGAGAAAGGCGGAGATCACCCTCCTCCGGTACGTCAGCCGTGCCGCCGTGAAGCTCTCGCCCTTCTCCACCCTCACCCCGGTGGCTCTGGGGACCCTCCGCGACGATCTCGGTCCCCAGGTTCCGCGTCTCCTCGGAAGCGGCTGGCGCGCCCGGTCCCTGGTGCGCATCAAACCCTACCTGCTGGAGCAGTACGGCGAGATGCTGCGCCGCTATCCGCCGCTCCGGGACACGCTGCCCGTGGCGCTGAACAGCTCGGCCACCGAAACCGCCCCCGGCTGCTTCCTCTTCCTCCGCCCCAATTACTGGGACTTCGACGAAAAGGCGGGGAGACTCGGCTACTACGAGCAGTCCCTGGTCAAGGTAGGACTGAGAGGCCCCCTCGTCTCCCGGCTGCTGGAGCTGCTTTCCACACGGCGGCTCTCCTACCGGAAGCTGGTATCACTCCTGGAGGAGGAGTTCGCCGTCCGCGGGACCGCGCACCAGGTGGCCGGCCAGGTCGACCAGCTGGTGCGCCTCGGTTTCCTGCACCTCGTCCTCCCCTGGTCGGGGCACGCGCTGCACCTGGAGAAGCGGATGCTCCGCCAGCTGCGGTCCCTCCCCCCCGACCGCGCGCTCGGGGCTTTCATCGAGCGGCTGGAGCGCCTGGTGGGGCTGGAGGACGGGTACGCGACGGCGGCGGATCCGGAGGGCTCACTGCGGGAGATGGAGCAACTGATCGAGGAGCTGTGGCGGGCCGCGGCCCCCCTGGGGGGGCTCGACTCGCAGGTGGGCTACGGCCGGGCGTCGATCCACAACGTCTACGAAGAGGTGTTTCTCCTTCCCCCCACCGGAGAGTCCACGGAACCCGCGATCCTCCACCTCTCGAGGGCGGCGGCCGAGGAAGCCCTGCGCAGCGTGGAGCCCCTGGTGCGGCTCACCGACCTGTTCGACCATCGCCACGAGTTCCACCACGCGATGGCGGCCTTCGCGGCCGAGCGCTGGCCCGGCGCGGAGAAGGTGGGACTGCTGGAGCTCTTCAAGGCGATCCGGCCCCTCTGGCGGGAGTACCTGAAGTTCCGGATCGACTCCCGGGAGGACGAGGGGTGGCGTAACACATGGAACCCCCTGGATCTCCCGGAGGTGGAGGCGCTGGCACGACACCGGGCGACAGCCCTGGAGGAACTGGAAGGGTGCCTGCGCGTGGAGGCCGGGGTGCAGCGCGTCTCCATCGAGGCGATGGGTGCGATGCTCGACCGGATACCGGGCCGCTACACCTCCGCCGCCGGCGGGGCGTGCCTGTTCCTGCAGCCGGCGAGCACCGACGGCACCCTCTGGATGCTCAACCGGATCAAGGAGGGGACCGGACGGTTCAGCAGCCGCTACACCCCGGCCATGGACCGTGACACGCGCAGCCGGTACACCTCGCACCTCGCCGCTCGCGGAGTCCTGGACATTGACGGGGAGCGAGTGCAGCTGCTGGACCTCCTGTGCACCCAGGGCGACAACCTCAACGTCCACACCGCCCAGACGCCTGCCGTACTGGCCCTGCCGGGCGAGAAGGTCGGCGTTCGGGCGTCCCGTCAGGTGCCCCTCCGCGACCTGCAGGTCTCGTTCGACGGGGTAGAGCGGAGGCCCACGCTCCGCGGCCGCGACGGGCAGAGGTACGTCGCTGTATACCTGGGGGGGACGTACGAGGACTATGTCTCGAACCTGATCCGGTTCCTCTGCGTCTTCGGGCCCAGCGAGATGGGCGCGGTCTTCCCACCGGCCGCGACCCACCAGGACGGTCCCGTCACGGTGACCCGGCGCACCATCCTGGGGAACGTGGTCCTGCATCGTGCCGCCTGGTCGTTCCCGTCCGGTCTGCTGCGGGAGGAGATCGCGGGGATGAGCGACGCGCAGGCGTTCGCCGCCGTGAACCGGTGGCGCATGGAGCGAGGAATCCCCGACCGGGTCTTCATGGTCGAGCGGTCCCCCCATCCCATCCATGGGTTCCGCTACCAACCCCAGTACCTGGATTTCACCTCCCCGCTCTTCGTGGCCCTGTTCCGGACGGCCCTCGAGGCACAGGGCGACTCCGTCAAGCTGGCGGAGACGCTCCCCACCCCGGAGATGTTCTCCCACGACGGAGCCGGAAGGAGGTGGGCGGTCGAGGTTCTCCTCGAATCCGTCACCCTGAGGCCGAAAGGCCTGTCTTCTCCCGTTCCGGAGTTCGGCGTGCACGTCGGCGCCGTGTCCCCGCCGCTCCCGGCGGGGAGTCGCTTCACCCGAGCCCGCTGAGGCTCACAGCAAGGAGGTTCACATGGCTGAGAACCAGAATCCCGGCGAGAACATGCAGATCGAGCCCCTCTCCGACGACGAACTCGATCAGGTGGCGGGCGGGACCGACGCCGACAGCATCTCCGTCGACGCCGACAGCAGCAGCTCGGGACCCGTGTGCTGCTCCTGCCGCGACTGCTCCTGACCGACCGGAGCATAGGCCGCCCGATTGACGGTTCGGGCGGGCTGGCGACCGCCGGCCCGCAGGATGGCCCGAGCAGCGTCCGTTCGCCGCCCGGGCAGCTCAGCCCACTCCCAAACCCGCGGAGTACACCATGGCCGAGAACCGGGATCCCAGCGAGAACATGCAGATCGAGCCGCTCTCCGACGACGA
>JAFAYN010000226.1 GCA_019240375.1 Gemmatimonadota bacterium | reverse complement strand
GAAGCCGGGCGGGTAGTCTTCCAGCACCCCGAACAGCTCGTAGCCGTGGCGCTCGTAGAAGGGGCGGGCCTGGTACTCCAGCGTGTCCAGGTACACCGCCCGGCACCCGTTCTCCCGCGCGAAGTCCTCGGCCGCGCGCAGGAGCCGGCTCCCCCACCCGGCGCCGCGCAGCGCTTCCGGGAGCCAGAACTTCTCCACGTACAGCCACTCCCACTTCACCTGCCCCAGCAGCCCGCCCACCACCCGCCCCTCCGCGTCGCGCAGGAACACGGCGAGGTCGCGGAGGCCGGGGTCGCCGGAGTGGACCACGTTGAAGGCGAGGAGCCCCGCCCGCAGCGTCTCGGCGTCGGCCGGGGCGGGATCGACCTCCACGGAGATGCGCAGCCCGCTCATGGCTGGACCGGGTTCAGCTTCGCCCAGGCGCGCCCGGAGCGGAGGTCGACGGTGAGCAGCATCCCCCGCACGAAGTCGGCGTTGAGCAGCCCGTCGTAGATCAGGTCCCTGCGGATCGCCCGCACCTCCACCGCCCCCAGCCCCGCGACGGGGAGCCGCACCGGGCGGATCTCCCGCTCGTCCAGGGCGACGCCGAGCTGGAGGGCGGCGGGGGGCGAGATCATCACCGGCCCCCCGTTCCCGGAGTCCACCTCCATCCAGACCGTCCCCTGCGGCGTCTCGATCCCCAGGAACAGGTCCACGCTCGCCCCGCCGGCCTGGTGCGCCAGCCGCACCTTCAGCGGCGTCATCCCGCGTACCCGCTCGGCCAGCGAGGCGTCGGTCTCCACCACCAGGCGGCCGCGGGCCAGGTCCAGCGTGATCGCCCGGTCCTGGAAGGTCTGCAGGGTGACGAGCCCGCCCACCGGCGGCGCCCCGCCCAGCAGGCGGGCGAGGTCGAAGTACGCCGCCTCGCCCTGCAGCGTCAGCGGCCCCAGCGACAGCCGCACGGGGCCGCAGCGGGGCATGTCCAGCCGCTCCCCGACCGCCCGGAACGCGACCGTCCGCCCGAAGGGGGTGCACCCCGCCCGTTCCGCCACCCGCGGGGTGACCAGCGTGATCCCGCCGCCGGTGTCCAGGATGAAGGGGAGAGTGTCGCCCGCCACCCCCACCGCGACCGTCGTCAACCCGGCCACGTAGGGGCGCAGCGGGAGCTCGACGGCCTGCGCCCGCGCCCCCGCCGCGCAGAGCGGGAGGGCGTACAGGACCGCCGCCTCCCGGAGGCGGGACCTCACCCTCACCACTTCCCCGGCGGGTTGTGCCCGGTGGCGCTCTTCCACCCCCGCGCCACCCCCTCGTGCACCAGCAGTTCCACCACCGCCGCGGCGGCCGCGGTAGTCGCGGCCCAGGCCAGCACCTCCGGCCAGCTCGCGTGCTTCCCCGTGCGGTGCGGGGGGTCCTTCCGGGTGACGGCGCGCCACCCGGAGGAGAGCGCCGAGTCCAGCGCCTTTCGGGCGAGCAGCGTGGTGCCGGTGCTCACCAGCACCCAGGCCACGCCGTGGGTCACCGGGTTCATCTTCGCCATCGGGTCTTCTCCACTTCGGGGATCGAGGACCGTGCTCCCGGCCCGGACCCCGCAAAAGGTCCGCCACGCCGCCCCCCTCGCGAGCGACGGGACCTGCGGCACGAATTCTGCTTTGCTTTGTAAAGCACTTGACACGCGGCCCCACACCTCCTATCGTGAGCGCCATGGCAACCGTGCACCCGATCCGCCCCCAGCCCGAAGAGCCCGTCGACCTGCACGCACGGGCGATGGACAACCTCCGCTTCATCCGCGAGACGATGGAGCGCGCGGGGAGCTTCACGGCGGTGTCGGGGTGGGGCACGGTGATCACCGGGGCCACGGCGATGGGTGCGGCGTGGGTCGCCTCGCGGCAGCGCTCGCCGGAGGCGTGGCTGGCGGTGTGGTGGGCGGAGGCGCTCTTCTCGGTGGCGATCGGCGGGTGGACCACGGCGCGCAAGGCGCGCGCCGCGAAGATGCCCCTCCTTTCGGGGCCGGGGCGCAAGTTCGCGCTGAGCCTGGCGCCGCCACTGGCGGCCGGCGCCTTCCTGACCGCCTTCCTGTACGGGATGGGACTCACCGCCGCGCTGCCGGGGGTGTGGCTCCTCCTGTTCGGGACCGGGGTGGTCACGGCGGGGGCGTTCTCGGTACGGGTGGTCCCGGTGATGGGGATCTGCTTCATGCTCCTGGGCGGGGCGGCGCTCTTCGCGCCCGCCGCGTGGGGGAACGTGCTGATGGCGGCCGGGTTCGGGGGGCTCTACATGGTGTTCGGACTCATCATCGCCTGGAGGTACGGTGGCTAGGGCAAAGCATGCATCCGACGACCGCGAGGGGTTCG
>JAFAYN010000214.1 GCA_019240375.1 Gemmatimonadota bacterium | reverse complement strand
CATCCGCTCCATCGTCCCCGGGGTGCAGTCGCTGATCGCCCGCGGCTTCGTGGACCCGAAGGCGGTGGGGATCCAGGGGCAGTCGTGGGGCGGGTACCAGACGGCATACATGATCACCCGCACCCCGATGTTCGCGGCGGCGATGGCCGGCGCGCCGGTGGCGAACATGACCAGCGCCTACGGCGGGATCCGCTGGCAGACCGGGCTCGCGCGCCCCTTCCAGTACGAGCACGGGCAGAGCCGGATCGGCGGGTCGCTCTGGGAGTACCCGATGCGCTACATCGAGAACTCGCCGGTGTTCGCGGCCGACCGGGTCACCACCCCGCTCCTGATCATGCACAACGACGGGGACGGGTCGGTGCCCTGGTACCAGGGGATCGAGATGTTCGTGGCGCTGCGGCGCCTGGGGAAGGAGGTGTACCTGGTCGACTACAACGGCGACGAGCACAACCCGACCAAGCGGGCCAACCAGCTCGACATCGCCGTGCGGATGATGCAGTTCTTCGACCACCACCTCAAGGGCGCCCCGGCGCCGGACTGGATGCAGCAGGGGATCCCCTTCCTGCAGAAGGGGCGCGACCAGATCGCCACCCGCCAGCCCGAGGTCCCCACCGCCCCGGTGCCGGCCACCGGCGCGGGGACCGGCACCACCGCGACCACGGGAGCGGGGACGCCGGCCCCTACCCCCTGAGCCACGGCCGGACCGGCGAAGTCACGGGGCCCCGCGCGAGATCGCGCGGGGCCCCGTCCGCGTTCCGGGAGCCCCACTACAGCTCCCGGCCGGACGTGCCGATCCTGGTACGGATGGGGAAGCGCCGGCAGGCCGGCCGCCGCACGCAAACTCTTGTTCCTCAACGCTTCCGGGGCCCGGGCCGCAAAAGCTGTCGGGATCCCGCACGGGTCGGGGGGTAGCTTTCCCGCCATCATTGCACAAACTTTGCTCAAGGTACGTGCTTCCATCGCGAGTGGCACCATTTCACCGAGGGTCATGATCTATCCAGCAGAATCGGGGCACGCTCCCGTGTCCCCGCGCGTCTTCCGCGTGGTCGGAGCCGGAGAGGACGGAGACCAGGCCGGGCGCCGCGACGGCGCCCTCCTCCAGGCGGGGTACCGCGCCACGGACCGCCTTTTCAGCGGGCTCCTGATCGCGCACGTCCCGCTGATCGTGGCGCTCGCCGCCCTGCACGGCACCTGGGTGGCCGCGCTCGCGTGGGGCGGGGCGACCATCGGGATCGGCGTGGGAGTGGCGTGGCGCTGGCGGGGGACGCTCGGGTCGCGGCTGACCGTGGCGACCGCGTCCCTTTCCCTTTCGGCGCTCCTCATCCACCAGACCGGGGGGATGATCGAGACGCACTTCCACATCTTCGCCATCCTGGCCTTCCTCCTCCTGTACCGCGACTGGCGGGCGCCGGCGTGGGGCGCGGTGGTGGCCGCCACCCACCACGTGCTCGTCCACTGGGCGCAGATGCGCGGCCTTCCGCTGCACATCTTCCAGGACCACATGGGGTGGTCCATCGTGGCGGTGCACGTGGCGTGGGTGGGGTTCGAGGTGGCGGTGCTGGTGTACATCTCCCGCCTGCTGGCCGCGGAGACCCGGCAGACCGAGGAGCTGATGCGCATGGCCGAGCTGCTGGGCGAGGGGAACCTGGCGGTGCGCGCCCGGGAGGGGAGCGGCGTGGTGGGGAACGCGGTCACCGCGCTCAACCAGGGCGCCGCCGGGCTGGCCGGGACCGTCCGCGCCATCCGCGAGCGCGCCAGCGAGGTGGCCGACGTGGCGCAGGGCTTCTCCGACACCACGGGGCACGTGACCCGGGCGGCCGAGGGGGTCGCGGCCTCTCTCGCGCAGGTGGTGTCCAACGTGCAGGAGCAGGCCGGGAGCACCCGACACATGGCCACCACGCTGGGCGAGCTGGTCCGCTCGGTGGAGGGGGTGGCCGACCGCGCCAGCGGCGTCTCGGCCGCGTCCCACCACGCGGTCGGCGTGGCCCGCAACGGGTCGCGGGTGATCCAGGAGGCGGTGGGGAGCATCGGGAGGATCCACGGGACGGTGCACGACTCGTCGCGCGAGATCGCCCGGATGCACGCGCTGTCGGAGAAGATCGGGAGCATCACCCAGGTCATCACCG
>JAFAYN010000194.1 GCA_019240375.1 Gemmatimonadota bacterium | reverse complement strand
GGCCCGGGGCAGTGGGTCCCCAACCGGTACGGCGGGCGCGAGAACCTGGACGCTATCGCCTTTCTGCAGCAGGTCAACACCGTGGTGCGCGAGCGGTGCCCGGGGACGCTGATGATCGCGGAGGAGTCCACCGCCTGGCCGGGTGTGACGCAGCCGGCGCACCTGGGCGGGTTGGGCTTCCACCTCAAGTGGAACATGGGGTGGATGAACGACTTCCTCCGCTTCCTGCACGAGGACCCGGTGTACCGGCAGTACCACTTCTCGCTGGTCACCTTCTCGCTGATGTACGCCTTCAGCGAGCGCTTCGTCCTCCCCCTCTCGCACGACGAGGTGGTGCACGGCAAGGGCTCGCTGGTGAACAAGATGCCGGGGGACGACTGGCGCAAGCTGGCCAACCTGCGGCTCGCCCTGGGCTACATGTGGGCCCACCCGGGGAAGAAGCTCCTGTTCATGGGCGGCGAGATCGCCCAGTGGCGGGAGTGGAGCGAGGCCCGCTCCCTCGACTGGGACCTGCTGCAGAGCCCCGCGCACGCCGGGGTGCAGCAGTTCGTGCGGGACCTGAACGCGCTGTACGGCCGCGAGCGCGCGTTCTGGGAGGTGGACCACTCGTACGAGGGGTTCGAGTGGATCGACTTCCACGACGTGCAGAACTCCATCGTCTCGTTCGTCCGGCGGGGGCGGGAGCCGGGCGAGGAGCTGGTGTTCGTGTGCAACTTCACCCCGGTCCCCCGCGCGGGGTACCGGGTGGGGCTCCCCCGTCTGGGCCGGTACCGCGAGCTGCTGAACAGCGACGCGGCCGTGTACGGGGGGAGCAACCTGGGGAACGGCGGCGCGGTGGAGTCGGAGCCCGTCCCGGAGCACGGCCGGGAGCAGTCCGGGTGCATGACGCTCCCGCCGCTCGCGATCCTGGTCCTGAAGCGCGAGGATGCCTAGTCTGGCCGGGAGTGCCGGCCTTCACACCACCATGCGGGAGACCCGAACCATGGCGAAGAGCGAGTCCACGAAGGGGAAGAGCGCGGCCGGGGGCGAGACGAAGCCGGCCGCGCGCGGGTCGCGGGCGGCGGAGGACGGCGCGAGCGCCCGGACCGCCACGCCGAAGAAGGCCGCCGCGACCGCGGACACCGGCGCCGCGAGCGGCGGCGCCACCGCGAAGAAGGGCGCCCGCAAGGCGCCCGCCGCCGGGGCGAGCGGGGCCCCGGTGGACGCCACCACCGGCGCCGTCGCGAAGAAGGGTGCCCGCAAGTCGTCCGGCGGGGGTGGCGGCGGCGGTGCCCGGAAGCCGGCGGGAGGGGGGAGCGGGGGCGGTCACGACGTCCGCTCGCACCTGCGCCGGTTCGCCGCGTCGCGGCCGGGGGGGTGGAACCACGACGAGTGGCTGGGGCTGCTGGACGAGCTGCGCGGCCACGGCCACGACGTGTCCGACCCCGAGTCGGTGGGGCGGTCGCTGGAGCAGGAGCGCCTGCGGCACGTGCTGGAAGGGGCCGGAGGGGTGGAGTCGGGGCAGGTGGACGCGCTGGTGGAGCGCTACGGTACCCTCTGGAGCCTGCGCCACGCCGGCGTGGACGAGGTCGCCGGGCTCCCGGGGATGAGCCGGGAGGCGGCCGAGCGGGCGCTCTCCGCGATGCGGTAGGCGGCGCCCTCCCCGCGTAGGAGCCCAGGAAGAGGCCGGCACCCGCCGGCCTCTTCTTTTTTCCTCTTCATAACCTTGTGCAAACTTGTTGCAGAACGGCCATCGCGGGCGCGACTGCTACGCCAATGCGTGTCAGCGGGAATGCATCCTGCTTTCCCTCCGCCCCTCCGAACTTCCGGAAACCGGTAGGATCGGACGGCGTCGTGCGTCCCCCGGACCGGGCAGAGATCCGAGCGGGCACTTCGCCGCGTACTACCGGAGCGGGTGTCGGTCCGCACGGGGCTTCGGCCGCTCCGTGCGGGGAGTCGCGGGTGCCGGTGAGGGGCGGTCCGGAGCCGGACCGCGAACATCCACATCATTGGGAGAGGGCGTATGAAAATTCGCGCGCTGGTCCACACGAAAAAGGCCGTCGCGGTCCTGCTCGGCGCAGGGCTCGTCGGCGGCGGGGTGGCCGTCCGGGACTCGCTGGGGTCCGACCACCAGGACACGGCCATCACCGAGCTGAACCCGCAGGTCGACATCACGGACGTGTGGGCGTTCCCGGGTTCGAGCGACGACCGGATCGTGCTGGCGATGACCCTCGCCTCGCCGATCGTCGGGAGCAGCACCCTGACGGGGCAGCCCGCCAACTTCGATCCGAACGCCCTGTACCAGCTCAAGGTCGACAACAATCAGGACGGAGTCGAAGACCTGGTGTTCCAGTTCTCGTTCGATCAGCTCGCCAACGGCTCGCAGACGGTGGACGTGATCGGCCCGGTCGCCCCGCGCGACGTCGGCGCCTTCGGCAACGGGGTGCGTGACGCCTTCAGCACGGCCACACCGGCCATCCGCCGCGGCGCGGTGAACTCGACCCTCACGGCCAACCTGGCCGCGAACGGGGCCGCGCAGGCGGGGACCATGCAGGTGTTCGCCGGGCTCCGCGACGATCCGTTCTACATCGACCTCGAGCAGTTCTTCCGGATCATCCCGGACCGCCGCCCGACCCAGGGCCCGCTCTCGCAGATCGGCGGCGTGATCCCCCCTCCCCCGGGGACGGTGGCCGCCGCCTGGCGCCCCAAGTGCACCAACGGCACGCCGAACGCGGGCCAGACCCAGTACGACCAGACGCGCGGCTGCGCCGTCGACTTCCTGCGCGGCTTCAACGCCCTCGCCATCGTGGTGGAGCTCCCGGAAACCCAGGTCACCCAGGGACGCGGCAACGGCCAGGTCGGCATCTGGGCCACCGTCAGCCAGTAACGTGACCTCTTCATCACACACACACCTACGTTCAGAACCGGGAGGAACAACATGCTGAAGAGAGCCAAGAGCTGGGGAACGGCGGCCGCACTCGCGGTGGTGGCGGTGAGCGCCGCCTGCGACCGGGAGAGCGGAGCGGCGACCACCCAGCCGGGTGAGACCGCGTACGCCGCGGTGGACAGCACCTTCTCCACGAACCCGAACCTGCGTTTCCGGCAGGTCGAGCGCCTCGCCAACCCGCTGGTGATGGAGGTGTTCGTCGAGAAGCGCGAGCACGACGCGTACAACACCTTCTCGCCGCGCCAGGACGCCGCGCACTTCACCGACGACATCGTGGCGTTCATCACCGGCGTCGCCAAGCGCGACCCGGCGTACGCCGCGGTCGTCGCCGGGGCGCTGGTGGGGACCACCGCCAGCAACCCGGGCGACAAGCTCACGGTGTTCACCAGCCGGGCAACGGGAGTGACGGCGGCCACCATGGGGACCGCCGCCAACGTCGGCTGGTTGACCTACGTCCTGGACCCGACCGGCGGGTACGGCGGCCGCAAGCTCATGGGCGACGACGTGGTGGACAAGGGCACTGCGGTGGTGTTCGGCAACGTGCTCGGCAACAACGTCAACGTCAGCCCGGGGCTGGTCGGCGACAACGTGGACGAGAACGACAAGGCGGCGCTGACCACCTTCCCGTACTTCCCGGCGCCCACCAACCCGTGAACGACGGCAGGTCCGCTCCCCGGCACTCCCGGGGGGCGGGTCTCCGTCGGAGGACACGTATGAACCGTCGCAACATCGTCGTCGCGGCCGGGGCCCTGGGGGTGCTGGCCTTCGCGGGTTGGGGAGGGGCGCACCTGGTCGCCAGTGGGCACGCGCGCGGCCTGGACGCCCCCGTCTCGCGGGAGGGGCTCGCGCTCCAGTCGCGGGCCCTCGACCGCTCCATCACCCTCTTCCAGCAGCGCGTCGGGACCGACCCGTACAGCTCCACCGACCTGGGGATGCTTTCCGGGCTTTTCCTGCAGCGCGCCCGCCAGACTGGCGACTACCAGGACGTGCTGCGTGCCGAAGAGGCGGCGCGCCGGTCGCTGACCCTCCGCCCGGAGCACAACCTCAGGGCCGACGCCACCCTGGCCGCCAGCCTCCTCGACCAGCACCGCTTCCGCGAAGCGCTGGCCTCCGCGCAGGCGCTGGTGCGCGAGCAGCCCGGGAGCGCCACCTTCCGCGCCATGCTGGGCGAGATCCAGCTGGAGCTGGGGATGTACGATTCCGCCGCCGGGACCTTCGGCTCGCTGGAAACGTCCCGCAACGACCTGGACGTGGCCCCGCGGCTGGCGCGCTGGCAGGAGATCGAGGGCCACACCGCCGCCGCGCGCGAGCTGCTGTACGCCGCCCGCGACCAGGCGCTGGTCCGCCACGGCCTCCTCCCCGAGCAGCGCGCCTGGTTCCACCTGCGCGTCGGCGACCTGGAGCTGCGCAACGGGGAGCTGGACGCCGCCGAGGACGCCTTCCGCGCCGGGCTCGCCATCTCGCCCGGGGACTACCGGCTGCAGGCCGCCATGGCCCGCCTGGAGGCCGCCCGCGGCGACTGGGCCGGCGCGACCGGGTACGGCGAGCGGGTGCTGGGCACCGTCCCCGACCCGGCCACGCTGGCGCTGCTGAGCGACGTGTCCGCCGCCGCGGGCGACTCGGCGCAGGCGCGGGAGTACGCGAAGGCGGTGGAGGTGTCGCTGATGGCCAACCCGGGGACCTTCCACCGGGCGGACGGCCTGTTCCTGCTGGACCACGGGCTCCGCCGGGCCGAGGTGCTCCGCCAGGCCGGGGAGGACGTGAAGAGCCGAAAGGACATCTACGGCTACGACCTGCTGGCCTGGGCGCTGCACCGCGCCGGGCGCGACGCCGAGGCCGCCGTGGCGATGAAGCAGGCGCTGCGCACCGGGAGCGAGGACGCCCTCCTCCTGTACCACGCGGGGATGATCGAGAGCGCGCTGGGCCGGAGGGACGCGGCCCGCGAGCACCTGGAGCGGGCGCTGGAGGTGAACCCCGCGTTCAGCGTGACCCAGGCCCCGCTGGCGCGGGCGGCGCTGGACTCCCTGCGGGGAGGCTGGTTCTCGCGCCTGCTCCCCCACGGCTGACATCAACGCGACCTGCCATGTCCGATTTCCTTACCTTCGCGGGGATGGGCTTCCACCACATCACCGACCTGGAAGCCGCGGACCACATCCTCTTCCTGCTGGCGCTGGCCGCCATCTACCGCTTCCGCGACTGGCGGGAGGTGACCTGGGTGGTGACGGCCTTCACGGTGGGGCACTCCATCACCCTGGGGCTGGCGGTCACCCGGGTGGTGGACTTCCCCGAAAAGGTGATCGAGTTCCTGATCCCGGTCACCATCGTGGCGACCGCGGTGGAAAACCTGCTGGTGCGCGACCGGGCGGTGGCGCCGCTGAAGGGGCGCTACCGCCCCGTGTTCGCGGGGGTGTTCGGGCTGGTGCACGGCGCCGGCTTCGCCAACTACCTGCGTGCCCTGTTCATGGACGACATCGCCCTCCCCCTGTTCGGCTTCAACGTGGGGATCGAGGTGGGGCAGCTCACCGTGCTCTGCGCCATCGCGGTGGCGCTGGCGCTGATCGACCGGACCATCGGGGCGGTCCGCTCCGCGAGCCAGAGCCCGACGCCCTTCCGGCTGCGGGTGATCACGGTGTCGATGGTGGTGGCGCTGGTGGCCGCGCGCTGGGCCGTGGAGCGCAACCCGTGGTGACGGCGCAGGCTGCCCGTTTCCGCAGGGCGGCGCTGGGGGTGGCGGTGACGGCGCTCTGCGGGGCGCTGACCGCCTTCCACCCGCTGCACACCTCGCTCACGGAGATGTCGTACGACGGAGCCAGCCGCACGCTGCAGGTGCAGATCCGCGTCTTCGCCAGCGATCTGCAGGCGGTCACCGCACGTAAGGGCGCGCCCCCCGTCGCGCAGGTCTCCGACGCCCAGGCGCTGGCCTACGTGAACGGCAACTTCGCGCTGAGCACGGGACGGACGCGGCTCCCGCTCCGCTGGTGCGGGATGCGGCGCGGCGGCGACCTGTTCTGGATCTGCCTGCGCGCCCCCGCGCCGTCGGGGACGCAGGGGGTCCAGGTGTGGAACCGCATGATGTTCGAGCTGTTCGAGGACCAGATCAACATCGTCCAGGTCAACACCGCCGGACGCCGCAGGAGCATGATCTTCACGCGTGGCGATGGCCCCAGGCCGCTCCCGTAGGCCGCCGCGCTCCGCGCTGCGCGCCGGTCTGCTCGCCTGCGCGCTGGCGGCGGGCGGCGCGGACGTGCTCGGCGCCCAGGGAGTCCCGGCGCCGCCGGCGCGTCGCGACAGCACCCCGTCCGTGATCGACACGGTCAGGGTGGTCGGGCGCATCGACGACCTGATCGGCCGCTCCGCCACCGCCTCCGAGGGGGTGGTGGGGGCGGCCGACCTCCGCTCGCGCCCCATCACCCGCGAGGGCGAGCTGCTGGAAAGCGTCCCCGGGGTGATCGTCACCCAGCACTCCGGCGAGGGGAAGGCGAACCAGTACTTCGTCCGCGGCTTCAACCTGGACCACGGCACCGACTTCCGGACCAGCGTCGAGGGGATCCCCCTGAACATGCCGACGCACGGGCACGGACAGGGGTACACCGACCTGAACTTCGTCGTCCCCGAGTTCGTGGACCACCTGGACTACCGGCTGGGCGTGTACCACGCGGAGCTGGGCGACTTCGGGAGCGCGGGGGGCGCGGAATTGCACCTCGTCCGCGCGCTCGACCGCCCCTTCGCCACGCTGGGCGTGGGCCAGAACGGGCTGAGGCGCCTGGTGGCGGGCGGGTCGGGGCGACTGGGACCGGGCGACCTGCTGCTGGGTGGGGAAGGGAAGAGCTACGACGGCCCGTGGCGCCTGGCCGAGAACCTCCGCAAGCTGAGCGGGATCGCCCGCTACTCGTGGGAGCGCGGCCCGTCCCGCTTCACCCTGCTGGGGCTGGCGTATCGCAACCGGTGGGACTCCAACGACCAGATCCCGGTGCGCACGGTCGGCGACGGGACGGTCGGCCGCTTCGGGCAGGTGGACTCCACCGACGGCGGCGCCGCGCGGCGCTACAGCCTGTCCGGCTCCTGGCGCCGCACCGGGGAGCGCTCGGCGGACGAGGTGCAGCTCTTCGGCGTCTACTCGAACCTGGACCTGTACTCCGACTTCACCTACTTCCTGGACGACCCGGTCCACGGCGACCAGTTCAACCAGACCGACCGCCGCGTGATCCTGGGGGGCAGTGCCAGGCACGCGGGGGAAGCGCGCGCCCTGGGCGCGGCGCACACCCTCACGGTGGGGCTCCAGACCCGCACCGACCTGATCGGCGGGCTGGGGCTGTACCACACGCAGGCGCGGGAGCGGCTGGGGACGGTGCGTGAGGACCGGGTGCGCGAGACGGGGACCGGCGTGTACGCGGAGGCCGAGTCGCGCTGGCGCCCCTGGCTGCGCAGCGTGCTGGGGGCGCGGGCGGACGGCTACCTCTTCGACGTGACCAGCGACCGTCCCGAGAACTCCGGGCGTCGCCGCGCCGGGATCATGAGCCCCAAGGCGTCGCTG
>JAFAYN010000188.1 GCA_019240375.1 Gemmatimonadota bacterium | reverse complement strand
GCGGAGCGGGTGCCGGAGTACATGGTGCCGGGTGCATTCGTGGTGCTGGAGCAGCTCCCGGTAACGGTGAACGGGAAGATCGACCGGCGAGCGCTCCCGGCGCCGGAGCGGCGGGAAGAAGGGTACGTGGCGCCCCGTACGGCGATGGAGGAGGTGGTGGCCGGGATCTGGGCCGAGGTGCTGAAGGTGGAGCAGGTAGGAGTGACGGAGAACTTCTTCGAGCTGGGCGGGCACTCGCTCCTGGCGACCCAGGTCGTCTCGCGGCTGCGGGAGATGCTCGGAGTCGAGGTGAAGCTGCGGGCGATCTTCGAGAAGCCCACCGTGGAAGCGCTTGCCAGAGTCGTGGAGGACAGGCTGATCGCCTCCCTCGGCGAGGGCCAGCTGGCGGAGCACCTGGAACGTCTGGAGCCCGAGCAGGACGGATGAAGCCGGGTGCGCCCCGGCCCAGCCGTACGGTGAAAACAGTCCCACTTCAACGTTGCCGCACATGAGCGATCAGCCCCGGTCCGGAGTCGCGGAAGCGCTCGGGCAGCTCTCCCCTGCCGCCAGGCAGGTGCTCCTGCAGAACATCCTGCGGGAGAGGGCCGTCCCGGCCGAAGAGAAGATCCCCCGCCGCGCCTCTCGTGGCCCCGCGCCGCTCTCGTTCGCGCAGCAGCGGCTCTGGCTCGTCCACCAGATGGAGCCGGACAGCCCTGCCTACCACATCCCGCACGTGCTGCGGCTGCACGGGGAGCTGGACTCCGGGGCGCTGCTGCGGAGCCTGGAGGGGCTGGTGCGCCGACACGAGTCGCTGCGCACGCTCTTCGAGGAGCGCGACGGAGAGCCGGTGCAGGTGATCGGTCCTGCGACGACCGTGGAGCTGCCGTTCGTAGACCTGCGTGGAGTGCCGGACGGCGAGCGGGAGGCGCGGAGCCTGGCCGAAGCCGAGACGCTGCGGCCCTTCGACCTGACGCGTGGGCCGCTGCTGCGTACCCTGCTGCTGCGTCTTGCGGACGACGATCACGTGCTCTGCTTCACGATGCACCACATCGTCAGCGACGGGTGGAGCACGGGTGTGCTGGTGCGCGAGGTCTCCGCCCTGTACGCCGCCTTTCACCGGGGCGAGGAGCCGGGTCTCCCGGAGCTGCCGATCCAGTATGCGGACTATGCCGTCTGGCAGCGCAGCCGGCTGAGCGGCACGGTACTGGAAGAGCAGGTCGGCTACTGGAAGAGGAAGCTGGCCGGGGCGCCGCCCCTGCTGGAGATCCCCACCGACCGGCCGCGTGCCCCGGACCAGAGCCCGCGAGCGGCCGTCCACCCGCTCGTGCTCCCGGACCGGGTCGTCGAAGGGCTGCGGGAGCTGTCGCAGCGCGAGGGAGCGACGCTGTTCATGACGCTCCTGGCCGCCTGGCAGGCGCTCCTCTCCCGGTACTCCGGTCAGGAGGACGTGGTCGTAGGCACCCCCGTCGCGGGGCGCGACCGCAAGGAGGTCGAAGGGCTGATCGGCTTCTTCGTGAACATGCTCGCCCTGCGGGGGGACCTTTCCGGCGACCCCACCTGGACGGAGCTGCTGGGCCGGGTGCGCGAGACCGCCCTGGGGGCCTTCGACCACCAGGAGCTCCCCTTCGAGCGCCTGGTCGAGGAGCTGGGCGTCGAGCGCAGCCTCACCCATTCTCCCCTCTTCCAGGCCATCTTCGCCCTCAACCGCGCCGGCGCCGGGGCCGAGCGCCTCGCCCTGGGCGACCTCGCCCTCGCACCCTTCGAGAGCGGCGAGCCGATCGCCAAGTACGACCTGGACCTGGTCTTCACCGACACGGGCGAGCGGCTCGGCGGGGCCATCTTCTACCGGGAGGCACTGTTCGAGGCGACGACCATCGCGCGCATGGCCGGACACCTGGAGGCCGTCCTCGAAGCGCTGGCCACCGATCCGGGGCGGCGTCTCTCCGAGCTGCCGCTCCTGCGCGGCTCCGAGTGGGACCAGCTCCTCGCCGCCTGGAACGCCACGCCCTCGGCACCCCCGCGGCTCTGCCTGCACGAGTGTTTCGACCTGCAGGTCGCCCGCTCCCCCGGGGCTCCCGCCGTCACCTTCGAGGGCGCCTCCCTCTCCTACGCCGAGCTCCACCACCGGGCGTCCCGCCTGGCCCGCCACCTCCGCCGCCACGGCGTCGGCCCCGAGACCCGCGTCGCCCTCTGCGCCGAGCGCTCCTCCGAGCTCCTGGTCGGCATCCTCGGCATCCTCCAGGCCGGCGGCGTCTACGTCCCCGCCGATCCCGCGTACCCCGCCGAGCGCCTGTCCTACCTCCTGGACGACTCCGGCTGCGCGCTCGTCCTCGCCCAGGAGAAGCTGCGCTCCCTCCTCCCCGGCGGCACCCCCGTGCTCCTCCTGGAGGAGGTCCTGGCCGACGCCTCCGTCGACGAAGACCCGCTGGAGAGCGGGGTGCTCCCGGAGAACGCGGCGTACGTGATCTACACTTCCGGCTCCACGGGGCGTCCCAAGGGGGTGGTCGTCACGCACGCCAACGCGCTGCGCCTCTTCGAGGCCACCGACCCCTGGTTCCACTTCGGTCCCGGGGACGTGTGGACGCTCTTCCACTCGTACGCCTTCGACTTCTCCGTGTGGGAGATCTGGGGCGCGCTCCTCTACGGAGGACGCCTGGTGGTGGTCCCCTTCGAGACCAGCCGCTCCCCCGAGGCCTTCTACGACCTCCTGGTGCGGGAAGGCGTCACGGTGCTCAACCAGACGCCCTCGGCCTTCCGCCAGCTGGACCGGGCCGAGGAGGCGCGCGGCGTCGCCCCCGGGCTGGCGCTGCGCTTCGTGGTCTTCGGGGGCGAGGCGCTGGAGCTGAACAGCCTGCGCGGGTGGATGCAGCGGCATGGGGAGGAGCGGCCGCGCCTGGTGAACATGTACGGGATCACGGAGACGACGGTGCACGTGACCTACCGCCCCCTCGGGCGGGAGGAGGTGGAGGCCGGCGAGGGGAGCGTGATCGGGACCGCGATCCCGGACCTGGGCATACGGGTGCTGGACCGGTGGGGGAACGCGGTCCCGGTGGGGGTGCCCGGGGAGCTGTACGTCGGCGGCGCGGGCGTGGCGCGGGGGTACCTGGGGCGTCCGGAGCTGACGGCGGAGCGCTTCGTCCCCGGCGCGCTCGGGCACGAGGCGGGGGCGCGGCTGTACCGGACGGGGGACCGGGTGCGGTGGCGGGCCGCGGGGGAGCTGGAGTACCTGGGACGGGTGGACCAGCAGGTCAAGATCCGCGGCTTCCGGATCGAGCCGGGGGAGATCGAGACCATGCTGCGGGAGCACGCGCGCGTGCGGGAGGCCGTCGTCGCGATGCGGGAGGACGTGCCGGGAGAGAAGCGCCTGGTGGCGTACGTGGTCCCGGGGGACGAAGGCGGAGTCGGCGCGGCGGAGCTGCGGGCGCACGTGGCGGGGCGGCTGCCGGAGTACATGGTGCCGTCCGCGTTCGTGGTGCTGGATTGGCTGCCGCTCACGCCCAGCGGAAAGGTGGACCGGCGCGCGCTGCCGGCGCCGCAGATGAGCGCGGAAGCGGTGTACTCGGCGCCCCGAAACGAGATCGAGGAGCTGCTCTGCACGGTCTGGCTGGAAGTGCTGAGGGCAAGCGGAGCGACGCAGATCGAGCGCGTCGGGATCCACGACAACTTCTTCGCGCTGGGGGGGCACTCCCTGCTGGCCACGCAGGTGATCGCGCGGATCCGAGAGATCTTCGGGATCGAAGTGCC
>JAFAYN010000064.1 GCA_019240375.1 Gemmatimonadota bacterium | reverse complement strand
CGCACCCTCCACCGGCACCACGTAGGCCACCAGGCGCTTCTCCCCCGGCACGTCCTCCCGCACCACCACGATGCTCTCCCGCACTCCCGCGTGCGACAGCAGCACGGCCTCGACCTCCCCCGGCTCGATCCGGAAGCCCCGGATCTTGACCTGCGCATCCAGGCGCCCCAGGTACTCCAGCTCCCCGCGCCCATTCCACCGCACCCGGTCCCCCGTCCGGTACAGCCGCCCGCCCGCTTCCCTGGTGAAGGGGTCGGGCACGAAGCGCTCCGCCGTCAGGTCCGGACGCCCCAGGTAGCCGCGCGCCAGGCCGAGCCCCCCGATGGACAGTTCCCCGGGCACGCCCGCCGGCAGCGCCTCCCCTCCCGCGTCGCGCACGTATAGCGTGGTGTTGCCCAGCCCCGCCCCGATCGGCACCGTCGTCGCCCCGGGCGCCACCTCGCCCACCGCATGCCAGCTGGCGTAGGTGGTCGTCTCCGTGGGCCCGTACACGTGCAGCAGCCGCCCGGGCGCACCCTCCTCCAGCACGCGCCGCACACTCTGCGGGTCCACCGCCTCGCCCCCGAAGAGGAGGTGGCGCAACGTGCCGAAGCCGCCCGGCTCCTCGTGCGCCACCCGGTTGAGGAGCGCCGTGGTCACGAACAGCGCGCTCACCTCCTGCTCACGCAGCGCCGCCGCCAGGGCCGCGGGCGAGAGCGTGACCTCGCGCTCCAGGACGGCCAGGGAGCCCCCGTTGAGCAGCGCGCCCCAGATCTCGAAGGTGGCGGCGTCGAAGGCCAGGTGGGAGGCGTGCGCGATGCGCTCCTCGGGGCCGAAGGGCACGTAGTTCGTGTTCCGCACCAGGCGTACGACGGAGGCGTGGGCGACGGCGACGCCCTTGGGGCGCCCCGTGCTTCCGGAGGTGTAGATGACGTAGGCCAGCTGCGCGGGATCCGAGGGCCCCTCCGGCGCGTGCTCCGGCATCCCGGCCAGGAGGGCGGCGACCTCCGGCGCGTCCAGCCACAGGGGCTCGACGCTCTCGGGGAGATCGGCTCCGGCGGTGGAGTCGCTGAGGACGAGGCGGACACCGGCGTCGGCGAAGACGTCGCGCAGGCGCTCGGGAGGGTCGGCGGGGGCGAGCGGGACGTAGGCGCCCCCAGCCTGGAGGATGGCCAGCAGGGCGACCACCGCTTCGATGCCGCGCTCCAGGCAGAGGCCGACGCGGGTCTCGGGCCCGACGCCGCGGCGGCGCAGCAGGTGGGCGAGACGGTGGGCGCGGCGCTCCAGCTCGGCGTAGTCGAGGACCTGGGAGCCGGCCAGGACGGCGGGTGCCCCCGGGGTGCGGTGGGCCTGCTCGGCGAAGAGCTGGTGGATGCAGGCGCGCGGGAGCGCCGCCGCGGTGTCGTTCCACTCCTCGAGCACCTGGGCCCGCTCGGCGCCGCGCAGGAGGGAGAGCTCCGAGAGGCGGCGCGTGGGGTCTTCGGTCAGGGTCTCCAAGACGACGTCCAGGTGCCCGGCCATACGCGCGAGGGTCTCGGGCTCGAACAGGGCGCCGGGGGCGACGAGCGTCCCACCCAGGGTGGCGCCGTCGTCGTGCAGGGCCAGGAAGAGGTCGAACTTGGCGACGCGCTCGCCCCCGCCGAAGGGCTCCAGCCGCAGGGTATCCGGCTGGGCGTCTGACAGGGGGTCCGGTGCCTCACTCCCGCCGGAGAGGTCCAGGGCGAAGGCGTTCTGGAAGAGCGGCGCGTGGGTGAGGCTGCGCTCCACGCCCAGCTCCTCGACCAGCCGCTCGAAGGGGAGCGCCTGGTGCTCGTACGCCTCCAGTGCCGTTTCCCGCACCCGCCCCAGCAGCTCGGCCCAGGTGGGATCGCCCGACAGGTCGCCGCGCAGGGGGAGCAGGTTGACGAAGAAGCCGATCAGCCCCTCCGTCTCCTGCCGGGTGCGTCCGGCGATGGGGCTGCCCACGACCACGTCCTCCTGTCCGGAGTACTGGGAGAGCAGGGCCTGCCAGGCGCTCAGCAGGGTCATGAACAGCGTGGCGCCCTCCCGGCGAGAGAGGGAGCGCAGGTGGGTGGACAGCTCGGCGGAGAGGCGGAAGGGGTGGTGGACCGCACGCGGGCTCTGCCCCGGCTCGCGCGGGTGGTCGGTGGGCAGCTCCAGGAGCGGCGGGGCGCCGGCCAGCTTCGCCTTCCAGTAGCCGAGCTGCGCGTCCAGGACTTCGCCCTGCAGCGAGGCGCGCTGCCAGAGGGCGAAGTCGGCGTACTGGATCGGCAGCTCCGGCAGATGCGGCTCTTCCCCGCAGCGGAAGGCGGCGTAGGAGGTGGAAACCTCGCGCACCAGCACCTCCATGCTCCAGCCGTCGCTGACGATGTGGTGCATCGTCACCAGCAGCACGTGGTCCTCTTCGCCCAGGCGCAGCAGGGTAGCGCGCAGCAGCGGCCCCTGCGCCAGGTCGAAGGGGCGCAGCGCTTCCTCGGCGGCCAGGCGCTCCGCCTCGGCCGCGGGATCCGGCGCGTCGTGCAGGTCGAGGAGCGAGAGCGCCAGGAGTGCGGGCGGGTGGATCACCTGCACGGGGATGCCGTCGTGCTCGGCGAACGTGGTGCGCAGCGTCTCGTGGCGGGCCACCAGCGCCCCCAGGCTCGCCCGCAGCGCACCCGCGTCCAGAGCGCCGCGCAGGCGCAGGGCGCTCGGCAGGTTGTAGGCGGGGCTCCCCGGATCCAGCCGGTCGACCACCCAGAGCCGCTGCTGCGCGAAGGAGAGCGGCAGCGGCCCCGTCCGCTCCCCCCGCTCCAGCGGCGGCGCGGCGGCGGTGTCGGCGCTCCGCAGCGCCTCGATGCGCCCGGCGAGCGAGGAGACGGTCGGGGCTTCGAAGAGCGCCCGCAGCGGCAGCTCGACCCCGAACGCCTGCCGCACCCGCGAGACCACGCGCGTGGCCAGCAGCGAGTGCCCGCCCAGCGCGAAGAAGCTCTCCTCCACTCCCACACGCTCCACCTGCAGCACCTCGGCCCAGATCCCCGCCAGCACCTCCTCCGTCGCCGTGCGTGGCGCCACGTACCGCTCTCCCGCACCCCACTCCGGAGCAGGCAGCGCCCGCCGGTCGATCTTGCCGTTCTCGTTCAACGGCAGCGCGTCCAGCACCACGAGCGCTCCCGGCACCATGTACTCCGGCAGCCGCCCCGCCCCGTGCGTCCGCAGCTCCGCCGCGCCGGCCTCCACCCCCTCCTCCCCCACCAAGTACGCCACCAGGCGCTTCTCCCCCG
>JAFAYN010000616.1 GCA_019240375.1 Gemmatimonadota bacterium | reverse complement strand
GATCGTTCTGCCTGAAGCCTTATAATGCAAAGATGATACCGCCGGCTTCTTTAAAACGCAAGGGGCCGGAGAGCGAAAACCTTTCGGATCCGCCCTCCGGCCCGCAAAGTCGCGGCCAGAGCCTTTCCGCGGGCGTCCCGGCGCCCTACGCGGGGAGGGGATACGGCCCGATCGCGTCCAGCGGGCGCTGGCCCGGGAGGGGGAGGATCACCCCCGGGTTCAGGATCCCAGCGGGGTCGAAGGCCTCCTTGACCCGCCGGAAGAGCCCCACCGTCTCCCGTCCCCAGACGGTCTCCAGCACCGGGGCGCGCAGCCGCCCGTCGCCGTGCTCCCCCGCCATGGTCCCGCCCAGGCGGGCGACCACCTCCGCGATCTCGTACACCATCTCCTCGATCCGCTTCTGCCACCCCGGCGCGGACACGTCCACCAGCGGGTTGACGTGCAGGTGTCCGTCGCCCGCGTGCCCGAAGATCACCGCCTGCAGCCCGTGCCCCGCCAGCGAGGCGCGCAGCGCCCGGATGTAGTCGGGGAGCCGGGGGACGGGGACCACCCCGTCCTCGATGAACTGCATCGACACCCGCCCCTTCGCCATCGCCGCGATCAGCGGCGACGCGGCGTGGCGCACGTGCCAGAGCCGCTCCTGCTCGGCCGGGTCGCTGCTCACCACCACCCGGTCGGCCAGCCCCTCCACCGCGGCGCGGAGCCCGGCGAGCGCGGCTTCCACCTCCGCCACCGAGTCGCGCTCCATCTCCACCAGGAGGATCGCCTCCAGCCCCGGGCGGAGCGGGTAGCCGGGGTCCTCGCCGCCGTCGCGGACCAGGTCCAGGAAGGTGCGGTCCAGGATCTCGCAGGTGGAAGGGTCGTGCCGCAGCACGGTCTGCACCGCTTCCCCCGCGCGCTCCAGCTCGGTGAACTCCAGCACCGCCAGCCCGTGGGCGGCGGGAACGGGGTCCAGGCGCACCACGGCGCCGGTCACCAGCGCCAGCGTCCCCTCGCTCCCCACCAGCAGGTCCACGGTGTCGCCGCTCCGCAGGAACTCGCGGATCGCGTACCCCGACGAGTTCTTGCGCACCCGCGGCCACTTCGCCTCGATGCGCGCCCGGTGCGGGAGGATCTCGCGCCGCACCCGGTCCACGATCGCGCGCAGCCGCGGCTCCTCCGGGGCCCGGCCGCGCTCGGTCGCGGTGCGGGTCCCGTCGGCCAGCACCAGCTCCAGCGACTCCACCCAGGCGCGAGTGGCGCCGTAGCGGACGGAGTGCGAGCCGGCGGAGTTGTTGGCGATCAGCCCGCCCAGCGTGGCGCGCGCGCCGCTGGAGGGATCCACGGGAAAGCGGAGCCCGTGCGGGGCGGCCGCGGCGTTCAGCTCGGCCAGGGTGATCCCCGGCTGGATGCGGGCGCGGCGCGCGGCGGCGTCCACCTCCACCCCACGGAAGCCGCTCACCAGGTCCACGCTGACGCCGCCCCCCACGTTCCCCCCGGGCATCCCGGTCCCCGCCCCCCGCGGCACCAGGGGCGTGCGCGTCTCCGCCGCCCAGCGGACCAGCGCGGCCACGTCGTCGGCGTCCTCCGGGACGGCCACGGCATCCGGGAGGAGGCGGAGGATCCCGGACGCCGCCCCGAAGGGCGTGCGCGCGGCTGCTTCGCGGAGGAATCGCCCCCGGAAGCCGTTCGGATCTGTGTCTGGTAGCTTCATCACACTTCTATGGATGGATCGGGACGGCCACGGGCGCGTCCCCGGTTCGGTGCGCCCGATCATACGGCTCCGGCGGGGCGGGGGCCACCCCTCGCTTGCACTTTGCCGGCGGCTCCCGCATCATAGGGGCCATGCGTCCGCCCCTCCCCACCGCCGGGTCGAAAGCCAGCCGGAGCGCCGGGTCCGGGGATCTCGACCGGTCCCGCCGGGTCCGCCGGGTGGGGCAGCGGTGGGACGACCGGGGCGTCCGGTCCCGCCCCGCCCGGGGGACAAAAGAAAGCGCTCCCCGGCGGTGGCCGCCGGGGAGCGCTTCGGGCGTGCGGAGCAGGGCGCCGCTACGAGGCCACGCAGGAGGGGCAGAGGCCGAGCACCTCCACCCGGTAGCCGCGCACCTGGAAGCCGCCGCCCACCTGGATCTCCGGGAGGGCGGGGACGTGCCCGTCGGGGACGTCGCGGACGCTCCCGCACTGGAGGCAGCGCGAGTGGCAGTGGTCGTCGGTGCGCGCGTCGTAGCGCGCCGAGCCGTCGCCGTAGGTCAGCTTGATCGCCAGCTCGCAGCTCACCAGCGTTTCCAGCGCCTTGTACACCGTCGCCAGGGAGATGTCGGCGATCTGGAAGCGTACGGCGGTGAACACCTCGTCC
>JAFAYN010000592.1 GCA_019240375.1 Gemmatimonadota bacterium | reverse complement strand
AGCCCGCCCAACACCGGGCGGATCTGGCTCAGCAGGTCGGCGATGGGGCGACCACCGCCCGCCACCCGCTCCACCCTCAACGCAGCGGATGGCACACCCGCCCGGACCGCCTCGGCCCGGACCCGTGCGGCTGCGGCCTCGCTGGTGACGCCCACCGTCACGCGATTCGCCATCTCGTCCGTGTCCAGGAAGCTCACGCCCTCCAGCCTCAGCACGGAATTCAATCGTTCATGCCAGCCCTGCAGAGTGGCGAAGTCGAACTCCGCCCTGCGAACGCGGATCGTCGCCGGACCCGCGGATCCAGGCCCGCGTGGGCGGTCCGCGGCGACCCCCGCCAGCAGTGCCCGCGCCGCGGGCTCCTGTGCCGGATCCGTCAGCAGCACGACGAGGTCGCCGTTCGCGTCGAAGTAGTATCCGCCGAACCCGGGCAGCTGACGCTGTACCCGGACGAACTCTCCGTCGATGCCAGGTCCGTCGCCCTGCGCGACCTGTGCCGTGGCCACCTCCGGCTTCGCGGCCTGGAAGTCGGGGGAGGCGGGCTGCTCGCACGCGGAAGCGGCGAGAGTACCCGCAACCAGGATCGCGAATGTGGAACGGCTTGTCCCCATGTCCATGCTCCTGTCGAGAGGTGACTTCTGCGGCGGATGGAAGGGTGGGGCTGGCGGGTCGCTGCTGTCCGAGTGAGGGGAACAGCAGGAGAGGGGAACTTGCACCTCCCGGGAGCAAGGTAATGGCGCATTTGGCGCCGTCAAGCGGATCGGCAAACTCCCTTCGCCTCGCGGAGGGACAAGAAAGCGGGGTAGCCGGACAACCGGCTACCCCACTTTCGTTTTGCACCCCTTTGGATCTCATCCGTGCCCGCAAAACAAGGAAGGCGGGGGTCGCGTCGGCATTCTCGATCCGCCGGGGCCTCCTGTCCGTTCAGGCGGCCGTGTAGGCCGGTACCCGCTCGATCCTGCACATGATCGCCAGGAACAGGTTCGCCGCCGGCGGTGCCATGGCGCCCACCATCACGTACACCGGCGTGTACGAGAAGCGGTCCACCACGTACCCCACCCGGTGGTCCGCCGCCCATATGGTCAGGATCCCTGGCCATACCCTTGAGATGGCGGGTGCGGCACGCCGGCCGGGCATCTCCCACCCCTCCGCGGGCGCAGGCACGAAGCCCCTCAAGTATCTGTTCCCCATAAACATACGGCACATGAAATGCTGCTGCCCCTGTCCTCCCCGTGCTCCGGTACGGCCGCGCGGGGCAGCAGGTTTCGCCAGGGAAACGTGACAAGGAGGAACCCATGAGCACGGTGCTTCACCCGGGAACGCGGGGGAGTGCGACGGGGAGCCAGGGGTGGGACGAACCTGGCACGCACACGTATACGAGCCCCACCCCCGCGGTACGCGGGAGGACGCAGGGAAGCGAGGGCTGGACCGGGAGCGACGACGGACAGGGGCTGGCGGGCTTCCTGGGGTGGTTCAGCATCGGGCTGGGGCTCGCGCAGCTCACCGCGCCGCGGGGGATGTCACGGGCGGTCGGGCTGCGCCCCACCAGCCGCAGCGTCGCGGTGATGCGCATGGCCGGGCTGCGCGAGATCGGCCACGGGGTGGGGATCCTCACGCATCCCAGGCCCAAGGAGTGGGTGGGGACGCGGGTGGCCGGCGACGCGATGGACCTGGCGATGCTGGGTGTCACCTTCGTCGAGGCGGAGCGGAAGGACCGGACGCTCCTGTCCACGCTGGCGGTGCTCGGGATCACTGTGCTGGACGTGCTCTGCTACGAGCAGCTGACGGAAAGCCGCAGGACACCGGACGGCGAAACCGCGGGGAACCTGTCGGTCCCGGTGCACAAGAGCATCACCGTGGAACGCCCGGTCGAGGAGGTGTACGGCTTCTGGCGCGACTTCACCAACCTGCCGCGCTTCATGGGGCACCTGAAGTCCGTGCGGGTCACGGGGGCGGGGCGCTCGCACTGGACGGCGGAGGGGCCCGCCGGCACCAGCGCCGAGTGGGACGCCGAGACCACGGAGGACCGGCCCAACGAGCGGATCTCCTGGCGCTCGGTCGGCGCCTCGGACCTGTATCACGCCGGGACGGTCCACTTCCGGAGCGCGGGAACCGGGCGCGGCACCATGGTGACGGTGGAGATGCAGTACGCGCCCCCGGGCGGCAAGATCAGCGC
>JAFAYN010000203.1 GCA_019240375.1 Gemmatimonadota bacterium | reverse complement strand
TCCACCAACGAGCCGATCATGGACGGCACCGCCGTCCTCGCCTACCTGCTCGCCGCCCTGGCCCGGTAGCTCCCGGTCGACCAGCAAAAACGGGGAGGCCACCGAAACCGGCGCCTCCCCGAAGCCCATCGAACCCCGGACCCGCGGAAGACTACAGGTCCATCGGATCCGCGCCGGGTCCACGGTCCTTGCGGAACCAGCGGACCACCAGCATCACCAGCCAGACGGCGAGCAGGATGGGAAGGAGCTTGAACGCGATCGCCACCAGGAACAGCGTCACCCCCAGGAGGGCGAACACGACCTTGAGCGCGATGATCGCGAGAACGCCCACGGCGAGCCACGTGAGCAGGGTGCTGAGCAGGCTCTTGTCTTTCATTTTCTGGACTCCCTGACGGTTTCCGGGGAACGATTTCATCCGCCTGGGTGAGACTACGGGGCCCGGCGCCCGAAGGTTTCAACCGTGGAAGGCTCCTTGCGTGTCGAGCGGGAAACCGGCCCCCCACCACCGCGACCCCACCCCGATGGCGACACTGCGCCTGGTCCGCGACGAGTCCGCCGAAGAAGCCCCCGCCCCCCGGCGGGGCGGCTGGCTGGTGGTGCGGGGCGTCCGACGGACGCTGCGCCGCTTCCGCGACGGGTGGCGGACGCTCCCGCGCGAGTCGTGGCTCCGCTGGCTCGGCGTCGCCGCGCTGGGGCTGGCGCTCTGCTGCGCGCTGATGCTCGGGATCGCGAAGCTGGGGATGTGGCTCGCCCCGCGGGGGATGCAGGAAACAGACGCGCGCCTGCTGCGCTGGATCGCCGACGAGCTCCCCCGCTCCTTCAGCAACGCCATCTGGGCGGAGACGCCCGGGAACGGCGTGTTCCTGATCCCGGTGATCCTGGCCGCGGCGGCGTTCATGGCGTGGGCCGGAAGGCCGCTCCAGGCGCTCACCCTGCTGGCGGGGTTCTTTCTGATCGACGTGATGGTGCTGCTGGGGTGGCACACCTGGGATCGCCCCCGGCCGCACCTGATCGCGGGCGGCCTGGCCTCGCCGGGGTTCCACTCCTTCCCCTCGGGGCACATCTCGCAGGTGGTGGTCTCGTACGGGCTGTTCGTGTACCTGTGGGCCCGCGCCACCCGGAGCCGGTCGGAGCGGGCGGTGGCCGTCCTCCTCCTCCTGGCGCTGGTGGCGGTGGTGGGGCTGGCCCGCCTGCGGCTCGGGGCGCACTGGCCCAGCGACATCGTCGCGGGGGCGCTGATCGGCGCGGCGTGGCTGGCGTCGGTGATCGCGGCGCTGCGCGCGGCGGAGGCGCGCGGCGGCCGGTAGCCGTATATTGCGGGCGACGACCCTTCCCCCGAACCCGGCGCACCGATCCCTTGTCGACCCGTCCGCTCCCCACCATCGCGCTCTGCTCCCTCGCCCTGGCGCTGGCCGGGTGCGCACCTCGCCCCGCCGCCCTGCACCCGGCATCCGCCGTGGAAGCGGCGCCGGCGGCGTCCGCGACGGCCCCTGTCCCCGCACCGGAGATCCTCCCCCGGGCGGCGTGGGGCGCCAGGGAGCCGGTGCTCCCGATGAAGACCCACACCATCGACCACATCACCATCCACCACACCGGCGAGCCCTCGCACCCGGAGCGGACGATCGAGGACAAGCTGCGCGGGCTGCAGAAGTTTTCGCAGGCGCCGGCCACGCTGGAGGACGGGCGCGTCCGCGACCCCTGGCCCGACGTCCCCTACCACTACTACATCGACACCGCGGGGCGCATCGCCGAGGGGCGCGAAATCGCCTACGCCGGGGACACCAACACCACCTACGACCCCACCGGGCACCTGCTGATCGTGGTGGAGGGGAACTTCGAGAACGAGCAGCCCACCGCGGCGCAGCTCGAATCGCTCCGCTCCCTGGTGCGCTGGGCGGCGTGGAAGTGGCACGTCCCCGCCTCGGCCATCGGCAAGCACAACGACTACGCGGTGACCCTCTGCCCGGGAAAGAACCTGACGCCGGAGCTCCCCCGGCTGCGCGCGATGGTGGGAGGGTGACGATGGACGGGGCGGGCCTGCGGATCGGCACCCAGGGGTGGAACTACGCGGCGTGGCTGGGCGGGTTCTTCCCGGAGGGGACGCGCGCCGCGGACTTCCTGGCGACCTACGCCCGGGCCTTCGACACGGTGGAGGTGGACTCCACCTTCTATGCCGTTCCGCCGTCGAAGTCGGTGCACGGGTGGGCGGGGCGCACCCCGGACGGGTTCACCTTCGCGCTCAAGATGCCGCAGGAGGTGACGCACGAGCGGCGGCTGCGCGGCACGGAAGAGGTGGAGACGGAGTTCTTCGGGCGGGCGCGCGAGCTGGGGGAGAAGCTGGGGCCGATCCTGGTGCAGCTCGGGCCCGACTTCCAGCCGGACGAGCTGCCGGCGCTGGCGGAGTTCGTCCCGCGCGTGCCGGACGACCTGCGCGTGGCGATCGAGTTCCGCAACCACAAGTGGGCCGACCGGCGCGTCCTCCCCACCGTGCTCTCGCTGCTGGCGGGGCACGGGATCGCCTTCGCGCTCAACGACGGCCCCTGGATCCCGCGCGACATCCTCCTGGCGCTGGCGCTGCGCCCCACCGCCGACTTCCACTACGTGCGCTGGATGGGCCCCGACCGGAGCATCACCGACCACTCGCACGTGCAGGCCGACCGCACCGACGAGGAGCAGGCCTGGGCCGAGACGCTGCGCAGGCTCCCCGAGCGGCGGGTGGAGGTGTTCGGGTACTTCAGCAACTACTGGGCGGGACACGCCCCCGCCTCCGCCCGGGCGATGCAGCGCCTGCTCGGGCAGACGCCCACTGAGCCGGACACCCTGGCGGAGCAGACCTCGCTCTTCTGAGCCCCCGCTCAGGTTTCCATAGGCCGGCGCGACTGGAGCCAGATCACCGGCCGGTTGACGCCCCACTTGTAGTTGGCCTCGGCGGGGGTGAGGAACTGCAGCGAGCCCAGGTCCGCCACCGGGACCTCCCGGAGCGTCCCGGGGCCGCCGCCGAGCTTCGCGTTGTCCAGGTAGACCAGGAAGGGGTCCTCGCCGGGCGTGACCACCACCAGCTGCGTGGTCCCCTGGTGGAAGCGTCCCCCCTCGTTGAGCGTCTGGATCCCGCGCATCCGCAGCCAGTCGGGGCGGAGCGACGAGATCAGGTCGAAGGCCGTGGTCTCGCCCGAGCCGTCGATCTCCTCCACCGTGATCATCTCCCGGGCCCCCTTCGCCTGCGCGGGCACCGGGAGCACCACCAGCTGCTCCCGCCTCCGCCCGATCGCCAGCCCGCCCGCCCCGCCGAAGAGCGCTCCCCCCGCCGCGAAGGTGGCCCGGTACCCCGCGACCTCGCGGTCGGTCTTCTTGGCCCAGTCGCTCTTGAACATCTGCGAGGTGAAGAACCCGACCCACGCCCCGACCGCCGCCCCGCCCACGGTGTGCAGCAGCGAGCGGGTGACGGACACCGGGCCGCGGACGCCCGCCGCTTCCGCGAAGCCCGGCGCGGGGAGGGACGCCGGCACGGGCGCGGCCGGGGCGGAGAAGCGGGAGGGGTCGCGAAGCTCCTGGGCGGCCCCGGCGTGGGCCACGAGCAGGAGTGCCGCCGGTGCGAGCGTGCGGATGGTGTGCATGAAGCCCTCCTGACGGCGCCCCGGACCGCTGCTCCGGGTGCCCGCCACACGTGCTGATGGTGGTGGCTTCGGCGGACCGGGGAGATCCGCCGTGGCAGTTACGGGGCGGCACCGTCCCATAGCTGTCGTGTCCCCTCCAGGCCATGCAATCCGCGTGCTCCGGCTCCACGTCGCAGATCCCGGGGAAACAGGGGATCTGTCTCACCTTCCACGCCCCGCGAGTGTAGCGCTCCGGGACACCGCGTACCGGTGCAGGACAGCCGGAGCGGGACGAGAAAGGGGGGGCGAGACCGGGTCTCGCCCCCCCTCGTCCGCTGCTCCCGGACCCTATCTACATCCCGGTGGCGATGGCGTAGCCCGAGAAGCGGGCGAGATCGCCCCCTTTTCTGTCCAGCGTCCGGGTGACGCCCGAAGGGCCGCCCGTCGGGGCGCTCCGGAGGGGTGACGCGGTGCTCACGGCCTCCACCGCGTCCCGCGAGGGGACGCTCGCGGCGGTGGGCGGCTCCGCGCGCCCGCACGAGGCCGCGGCCAGCACCACGAGGGCCGGGAGGACGATCCTCCCCGGGCGGTTCACCTGCCGCTCCGGAGGTACGGGGAGAGAAACGTTCCGCATCCGCCGGTCACCGGCGCCCGGTGGCGACCAGGTAGCCGGAGAAGTGGTCGACCGTGAAGGTGATCTTCGCGTTGCTGACGTCGACCGAGGTGGGCTGGAACTCGCTCACCGTCGCCGTCGAGGTGATCGTGGACAGGTCCGCCAGGCTGGGGAAGTACGCCCCTTCCAGGGAGAGCTGGTTCGCCAGCTTGAAGGCGTTGGTCCCCTTCAGGCTCTGCTTGATGGTCACCGGCACCCGGAAGACGAGCCCGTGCGGCTCGAAGGTGTAGGCGACCTGACCGCCCTTGAGCGCGGTCACCGTCACGTCCACCTGGTGCTGCTTGGCCGGCGGCTGGAGGGCGTTCTGGGGGAAGATGACCGTGATCCCCGCCTCCTGGATCTGGATGGTCCCGCCCTGCTTGGTGACCGGCACCGTCACCGAGATGTCGCTCGCCAGCGGGACACTGCGCGTGAGTACCCCCACCGTCGCCAGGGTGGCCACCGGATCCAGCGCCTTCCGCGGCTGCGTCTGGGCCGGGGCGGTGAGGCGGGGCGATTCCGGGCTCTCGCTGCAGGCCGCGGCGACCAGCGTCAGCCCCAGGAGAAGGCTGCCGATCCGGGTGATGGGACTCTTCATGATCGTTCTCCAGGTTCAGGTACACCGCCCTCCAATGAGCCCACACACACGGCAATGCTCGTGCCATATTTCCCAAAAACTGCTTCCGTCATCCATCGGCTTATTCCATATACTACACCATTTTTCAGTATACTGCCTCATAAGTAAACAATAAATTTCTGCCCGGACCACCAGGCTGCCTCATTGTGAGACACCGCCGGCTCCCGGCGGCCTCCGTCCACCTCATTCCGATGCACCCGCGAAAAGGACCGGGGGGCGGTCCGGAGCCCGGGACGAGGAGGGGCACTGTTGCGGCGACGCCACAGTTTGTGGGAAAAAGAAAACCGCGCACGCCCCGGGGGCGTGCGCGGTCGGACCGCCGGAAGGGAGCGGACGGGATCAGCTCGCCAGCGCCCAGCTCTGTGTTCCCCCCGCGATCTCGGCGAGCTTCCCCTGCTGGTGCAGGTCGTGGAAGAGGCGCAGCAGCTCCGGGTCGAAGTGGCTGGCCATCTCGGTGCTCATCACCTCCAGGCTCTTGTCCAGCGAGTTGGCCTTGCGGTAAGGGCGCTCGGACGAGAGCGCGTCGCACACGTCGGCGATGCACAGGATGCGCGCGGAGAGCGGGATCTCCTCCCCGGCGATTCCGGTGGGATATCCGCCGCCGCCCCAGCGCTCGTGGTGGTGGCGGACCATGGGGCGGATGTCCCAGGGGAACTCCACCTCGGCCAGCAGCTCGACCCCGGCGTCGGGGTGGCGCTCCATGACGGCGCGCTCCTCGGGGGTGAGCCACCCCGGCTTGTTCAGGATCCCTGCGGGGACCACGATCTTCCCCACGTCGTGCAGCAGCGCCCCCATACGGAACCAGAAGAGCGTTTCCCGGTCCATCCCCGCGGCCTCGGCCAGGAGGCAGGCGTAGTCGGCCACCCGGGTGCAGTGCCCCTGCGTGTACTGGTCGGCCGACTCGATCGACTCGCCCCACCGGCGGACGATCTCCAGGAAGGTCGTTTCCAGGCTCTCCATCCGGCCGCGGATGTCGGCCAGGTCGCGCCGCGCCCGGAGCTGGGCGAAGGTGCGGTGCGCCAGGTTCAGGCACTGCAGCGTCTTCTGGTTCTGCTGCCGGCGCCAGGCCAGCTCCGCCTGCTCGCGCGCGGTCTCGGCCAGGAGGAGGAGGTCGCCGGTCTGGGTGGCCAGGTCGAAGGCGCGCGACAGGTGCTCGTCGGACTGGCGGTACGAGTGCGACTCGCGGAAGATGATCCCGTAGTTCTTGTGCACCTCGCCCAGCGCCCGCGGGTCCTCCACCCGCTCCCCGAGTCGGAAGGCCAGGTCGCACGCTTCCTTCGCCTGCGCGAAGTCCTCCTGCGCGATCCGCAGCTCGGCCCGGTTGACCTGCACCATCACCGCCGCGCTCAGGTTCCCCACCGTCTCGCACGCGGTCGACGCTTCGGCCAGGCAGGCGTCCGCCTCGTCCCAGCGCCCCAGGTCGGTGTACAGCATCCCCATATTGTTGAGGACCAGCCCCGCGTGCTCGGTGTGGCCCAGCGCGCGGTAGCCGTCCAGCGCCGACTGGTACGCTTCCAGCGCCGCCCCCAGGTCGCCGCGGATGTTGGAGACGATCCCCAGGTTCTGGTCGATCATCGCCACCAGGTGCAGGTCGCCCGGCTGCGCCGCCACCGTGCGCGCCTGCTCGTACAGGGCGCGGGCGTGGTCCAGGTCGCCCCGGAACTGGCACAGGCTCCCCTGCAGGTTCAGCGCGTGCGCGATCCCCCGCGCGTCGCCGGCCGCCTCGGCGATGGCCAGGGAAAGGAGCGCGGCCTCCCCGGCGGCGTCCAGGTCGCCGTCGTCGCGGTAGGTACGCCCGATGGAGCGCGCGGCCTCGGCCGCCAGCGCGGGCGCGTCGGTGCCGGCCAGGAGCGAGAGCGCCTGCTCGTAGCAGCCGCGCGCGAGTCGGCGCTGCCCCTGCCGCTCGGCGAGCTTCCCGTCGTCCAGGAGCGTCGCCGCCGACACGATCTCCACCACCTGGACGGCCCCGGTCTCCGGCGCCACGTCGAGTCCCTGCTCGCCGCCGCTCATCCGCGGAGCCCCAGCCGCTCCAGCTTGCGCAGGAGCGTGGCGCGGCTGATCCCCAGCATGCGCGCCGCCGCGCTCTGGTTCTGCCCCGAGAGCCGCATCGCGATCGCGATCATCTCCTCCTCCACCTCCAGCAGCGTCTTCCCCGCGGCGGGGATGCGGATCTCGCAGCCGGAGTCCGCCGCCCCCTGCGAGGCGGGGTGGGAGGTGCGGCGCTGGATGATCAGGTGCTCGGCCCGGATCACCGGCCCCTCGGTGCGGAGCACCGCCTGCTCCAGCACGTTGCGCAGCTCGCGCACGTTCCCGGGCCAGCCGTGGACGTGCAGCGCCTCAATGGCGTCGGGAGAGAGGCGCCGGGGCTCGCCGCCCCGGTCGTGGACGATGCGCGCCAGGAAGTGCCGGGCCAGCAGCTCGATGTCGGCGCCGCGGTCGCGCAGGCGGGGGAGCTCCAGCCGGAACACGTTGAGCCGGTGGAACAGGTCCTCGCGGAAGGAGCCACGCTCCACCTCGTCCTCCAGGACGGTGTTGGTGGCGGTGACGATCCGGCAGCGCACCTCGATCTCCGCCTCGCCCGAAAGGCGGCGGATGCGCCGGTCCTCCAGGACGCGGAGCAGCTTGGGCTGCACCGCGGGGGGCAGCTGCGCCACCTCGTCCAGGAAGAGCGTCCCCGCCCCGGCCAGCTCCAGCAGCCCCCGCTTGGGGCCGGCGCCCGCGGACGCGCCCACCTCGTGCCCGAACAGCTCGGACTCCAGCAGCGCCTCGGGGATGGCGGCGCAGTTGACCGCCACGAACGGCTCGGCGGCGCTGGGGCCCGCGTAGTGGAGCCCGCGCGCGAACAATTCCTTCCCCGTCCCCGTGGCCCCCACGATCAGGACGGGGTCGCGCATCTCCGCGAGCTTGCGCGCCAGGGCGAGCGCCCGCCGCAGCTCCGGGCTCTCCCCGACGATGCTCTGGAAGCCGAAGCCCCCGGACGACGTTCCCGCCCCCCCGCCGGTGGTCTGTGTCACGCCGAATGTCACTCCCGCAGAATGAGCCCGCCTGCGCGCCCCGGGTGCGGCGACCGCCGCCGGGCCGCTCATGGGTGCACCTGGAGCCGGGGCGCCGGGTGCGGGAAGCGCTCCATCGCCTCCCGGAACAGCGGGTCCAGCTCCTCGTCCTCGCCCGCGCCGTCCGGCGCCCCCAGGCGCGAGCGGCAGTCCCGGATCCGCTGCTGCACGTCGTCCGCCGTGGCGGGGTCGGCGGCGCAGCATCCCAGGATCCGCGCCGCCAGCTCGGCGTCCTCCTCCACCAGGATCTCCCCCACCCCCGCCAGCACCGCCAGCGAGAGCGGGACCAGCTCCAGCCGCCGGGCCAGCCCGAACGCCTCGCGGTAGTGCCGGACCGCCGCGTCGCGCAGGCCGAGCTGCGCGGCGATCCGCCCCAGGTTGGACTCGGTGAGCGCCACGTGCGACTCGGCGCCGATGTCGCGGTAGATGCGGAGGCTCTCTTCCAGCAGGGCGCGGGCCTCCCAGAGCCCGTCCACCATGCCGGTGCGCTCCGCCTGCCGCTGGGCGAACACCCCCAGGTTGTGGAGCGCGTGGCCGGTGGTGCGGCGGTCGCCGATCTCGCGCGCCAGCTCCAGGCTGCGCTCGAACATGCGCTTGACCCGCTCCACGTCGCCCACGTAGTCGGCGATGGTCGCCAGGTTGTTGGTGCAGCGCGCCACCCCCGCCAGGTCGCCGGTCCGGCGCCGGAGACGTAGGCTCCGCTCCATCAGGCGGCGGGCCCGGTCGTGCTGTCCCCGGGTCAGCGCGATGGCGCCCAGGTCGTTGAGGCACCATGCCCTGCCGGTGGTGTCGCCGGAGCGGGCGTAGCGCCGGAGCGCGGCCCGGCAGAGCCGCCGGGCCGGCTCGTAGCGCCCCCGCTGGAAGAAGATGTGGCCCAGCGTGGCGAGCGGAAAGGCCATGGCGGCCGAATCCCCCTCGCGGCGCAGCGCTTCCAGCGCCCGCCGCTGCCTGGCCGCGCCCTCCGCCAGGTCGCCGGAGCGCACGGCGAAGTAGCCGGAGCGGGCGAGCAGCGAGGCGGCCAGCGCCGGGGGGAGGGACTTGGCGCCGGCGGCCCGCCGGAAGACGCGCCGCGCCTCGGTGTACCAGCCGCGCACGTCGTAGAAGTGGAAGAGCCCGTCCATCGCCGCCTCCACCGCCGCCGCGGACTCCGACTCGAGCGCCGACCTCCAGGCCAGGCGGACGTTCTCGATCTCGGTCTCGATCACCCCGAAGAGCGCCTTGCGCCGCGTCGCGGTGTCGGAGCGGGCCGCCTGCCGGAGCAGCTCCAGGTAGTAGGCGGTGTGGCGCCCGCGCACCTCGTCCGCCGCGGCCGGGTCCGCGGCCAGGCGCTCGATCCCGAAGCGGCGGTAGACCTCGTGCACCTCGTAGCGCCCCTCGGGCGAGCGGCGCAGGAGCGACTTGTCGGCCAGGGCGCGTAGCGCCGTCAGCCGCGCCCCGGCCACCCGCTCGGCCGCCTCGCGGTGGAAGCCGCCCACGAACACCGACACCGCGCGGAACACCTCCTGCTCGGCGGGGGCGAGGAGCTTCCACGAGTACTCGAACACGGCGCGCAGCGAGCGGTGCCGGTCGGGGAGGTCGCGCAGCGGGGAGGCAAGCACGTCGATGTCGCGGGTGATCTCGTCCGCGATCTCCTCCACGTCCAGCACCCGGACCAGCGAGGCCGCCAGCTCGATCCCCAGCGGGATCCCGCCCAGCGCGGCGCAGATCCGCGCCACCGCCGCCAGCCCGGCCTCGGAGGGGTGGAAGTCCGCGGCGTGGGCGCGCGCCCGCTCCAGGAAGAGCTGCACCGAGGGGTACCGGTCGGCCCCTCCCACGCGGGTGGGCTCGGGGACGGGCATCTCGGCCAGGGGGAAGGCGACCTCCTCGCGCAGGTTCAGCCGCTCGCGCGAGGTGACCAGCAGCGTGACCTTCGGCGCCGACTCCAGGATGCGGGACACCAGCCCCACCCCCTCCATCACGTGCTCGAAGTTGTCCAGGACGAGGAGGAGCCGCTTGTCGCGCAGGTAGTCGAGGAGCTGCCGCTCCGGATCGCGCCCGCTGGCGAAGGAAAGGTCCAGCGCCCGCGCCACCGCCGACAGGACGTAGTCCGAGGCTTCCAGGCTGGCCAGCGGGGCCAGGTAGATCCCGTCGGGGTAGCGGTCGCTCGACTCCCGGGCGACCTGCACGGACAGGCGGGTCTTCCCGATCCCCCCGGGCCCGGTGAGCGTGACCAGCCGGTGCCCCGCCAGCAGCGCGGCCAGCCGGCGCAGCTCGGCCTGGCGCCCCACCAGCAGCGTCGCTGGCGCGGGGAGGTGCGCGCGGGGGGCGCCGGAGTCCGGGGCGAGGGCGTCGCGGAGGGCGCCGGCCGCCGAGGGATCGGCGGGCCACTCCCCCTCGACGGCGTCCGCCAGGTCCAGCGCCCTCACCGCCCCCAGCGCGCGGGCCACCCGGGCCGGGACCCCGCCCGTCTCGCGGGCGAGCCAGGCGAGGAAGTCGCGCGAGGGCTCGCGCGCCAGCTCGTAGCGGACCCAGGTCCGCAGCCCCCGCGCCGGGAGCGGGCGCAGCTCGACCACCGTGGCCGGGAGCGCCTGGACGTCGAGGAGCCGGGCAATGCGCTCCGGCTCTCCGGAGCAGATCACCCCCGCCGTCCCCACCCGGTCGGAGAGGAGGACGGAGCGCAGGTACTCGATGGAGTACGGGTCGAAGGTGTCGATGTCGTCGACGACGAAGACCACGCCCTTCCGTCCGGCTTCCGCGGTGCGGCAGGCCAGCTCCCGGGCGGCGTCGGCGGGGTCCTGCCCGAAGAGCGCCGCCAGCCCGTCCCCGGCCTCCTGGAGCGCGCCGAGCATCCGGGCGCTCCAGGCGGGACGCCCCTGCAGCGGGACTACGTGGAAGCCCTGCAGCTCCGCGGCGGTGCGGGCCTCCGCCAGCACGCGCGTCTTCCCTGACCCGCCCGTCCCCGCCACCCGCAGCAGCCCGCGCCGGGTCCTGGGGAGGGCGCACAGGAACAGGTGCAGCTCCCCCAGCGCCTCGTCCTGCTCGATGATGCGCCGGGTACCGTGCGCCGCCGCCCCCGGGTCCACGACACCCTCCCCCGCGACGATCTGCCCGCGCCCCCCGCGCTTGGCCCGGTAGAGGCGCGCGTCCGCCCGGGCGAACAGCGCGTCGGGATCCCTCCCGTCGGCGGGGAAGGAAGCGACCCCGATGCTGAGCGAAAGGGCCAGGGGAGGATCGCCCGCGAACAGCGACGCGCGCACCGCTCCCACCAGCGCACGCGCGACCTCCGCGGCCTCTCCCGCCGCCCTCCCGGGGAGGAGGAGCACGAACTCGTCCCCGCCGTAGCGCAGCATGTGGCTTTCCGCCGGGAGCGCCACGCGGCACCGGAACCCGAACTCCTGGAGCACCTGGTCGCCGCGCAGGTGCCCGAAGGCGTCGTTGACGCTCTTGAAGTGGTCCAGGTCGATCACCAGCAGCGAGAGCGGCCGGCCCTCCTCCGCGGCGGCGACTACCTCGCGCGCCAGCAGCCGCGCGAGCGCGGACCGGGGGAGCGCCCCGGTGAGCGGGTCGCGGGTGGAGGCGTCCACGTCGAGGACGTGGTGGACGATTGCAGGCATTCCCATCGGGAGCGGCTCGGGGAGCGGGGAGGACCCGCCGCGGAAGGTTGCGGGGGCGGGGCGCGGGGAGGCGCTTTCCGCACTTCGTCCGGCTCCGGAAACAGATGCAACCCACATACCAGATTCCGTGATTTTCGCGGAGAACAAGTTCGGATGTTTTCAGCGACTGCAACGGAAATCCGGCAACTGTCTCACATCGAAACAATCAATTTCCGCCCGCCGTACATTCTGCATCACAATGCGACAATCCACCCCCGCTCCCCGTGGTTTTACGCGCCAGAATGCTGCACACGGATCCCGCCACGAATTCCGCGGCTCCGGAATTCCCTCCGGGGCCCGGCGAAGCCCCGTCGGCACCCGGTCGGGAAAGGCCCGGAGGAGGGCCTTCTGCCGGTCCGCCCCTCGCGCCGGGGGAGGATCCGGCGTACAATTCGGCACGA
>JAFAYN010000077.1 GCA_019240375.1 Gemmatimonadota bacterium | reverse complement strand
GGAGGAGGACGCTGAGCGAGACCACCGGGAACCTGCGCGCCTCGGCCACCAGGATCTCCACCCCGTTCGGCAGGGTGCGCCGGTGGACCGGGGGGAAGTGGAAGGGGCGGAGCGGCCCCGGCGGGGGCGGCGTGCTCCGGTCCAGCGCGTCCGCGGCGCTCACGCGGCCTCCTGGCGCTCGCGCGGGACGTAGGTGAGCACCGCCCGGTTGTCGGCGGCCAGGTACTCCAGCGCGAAGCGGCGCACCCGCTCGGCGGTGACGGCGCGATAGTGGTCGATCTCGGTGTTGATCCGCTCCGGGTCGCCGAACTGGGTGGTGTACATCGACAGGTCGTTGGCGCGCTCCCCCACCTGCTGGAGCCCGATCACCCAGCGCGCCTCGATCCCGGTGACGGCGCGCTCCACCTCCGTGTCGAGCTCCGGGGCGTCGCGGAGCGCGTCCAGCTCGGCGAGCACTGCGGCCTCCAGCCGCTCCGGGTCGATGCCCGGGTTGGCGGTGGCGGACACGAAGAGCATCGCCGCGCCGGTGATCACCGGGAAGGCGTACGCCCCCACGTCCTTGGCGACGCGCTGCTCGCGCACCAGCGAGCGGTACAGGCGCGACGACCGCCCCTGCGCCAGGACGTGCGTCAGGACGTCGGCGGCATAGAACTCGTCCGTCCCCAGCGGCGGCGTGCGGAAGCCCAGGTACAGGCGCGGGAGCGCTACGTCGCCCTCGATCCGCTCGCGCACCTCGCCGGCCATGTGGTGGGGAACCCTCGGCTCGCCGGGGAGCGGGGGGACCTCCGGGCCGCGCGGGATGGGGCCGAAGTAGCGCTCCACCATCGCGCGCGCCTGCTCCGCCTCGAAGTCGCCGCAGATCGTCAGCACCGCGTTGTTGGGAGCGTAGTAGGTGCGGAAGAAGTCGCGCACGTCGTCCAGGGTGGCCCCGTCCAGGTCCTCCATGCTCCCGATCACCGAGTGGTGGTACGGGTGGTCGGGGGGGAAGACCATGGCCTGCAGCCGCTCGTCCCAGTCGCCGTACGGCTGGTTGTCCACCCGCTGCCGCCGCTCGTTCTTCACCACCGAGCGCTGGTTGTCCAGCTTCTCCTGGGTGATGGCGGGGAGGAAGAAGCCCATCCGGTCGGCCTCCAGCCAGAGCGCCAGCTCCAGCCGGCTCGCGGGGACCGTCTCGTAGTAGTTGGTGCGGTCGAGCCAGGTGGAGCCGTTCACCGACCCCCCGACCCGCTCCACGCTGGAGATGTGCTCGTTGGCGGGGACGTTCTCGGAGCCCTGGAACATCAGGTGCTCGAACAGGTGGGCGAGTCCGGTGCGCCCGGGGCGCTCGTTCCGGCTCCCCACGTCGTACCAGAGGTTGACCGCGACCACCGGGCTGGCGTGGTCCTCGGAAAGGACCACCCGCAGCCCGTTGGGGAGCGTGTACGTTTCTATCGGAATCTGCATGGATCTCCGGAAATGGAGGTGTACGGGCGCCGTGCCGCCGGGCGGCTACGGCTCCTTTTCCACCAGGGCGAAGGGGAGGCTGAGGCTCTCCCTCAGGATGTGCTTCCGCTCCTCGCCGGGGTTGCGGGAGATGGGCGAGGTGCGCGTGGGGGAGCTGTGGGCGCGGATCCCGAAGCGGAGCGCCAGGAGCCGGAGGCGGAGCATGTGGAACGGGTCGCTCACCAGCACCGCGGACTTCAGGTGGTGCGCCGTCATCAGCCCGGCCACCGCCTCCATCGACTGGAGCGAGGTCCGCCCGCTCTGCTCGATCAGGATCACCCCCGCCGGCACCCCCGCGCGGATGGCGTACCGCTTCGCCACCATCGCCTCGCTGACCGTGTCCCCCACCCCGGTCCCGCCGGTCATGATCAGCGTGTCCGCGACGTCGCGGTGGTACAGGTCGATGGCGTGCCGGAGCCGCTCCCGCAGCACCGGCGAGGGGCGGCCGTTGTACTGCGCCGCGCCGAGCACCACGATCGCGCCGGCGCGGCGGGTCTGGTCGAGCCGCCCGAACAGGTAGATGGAGGCGACTTCCAGGAGCCACCCCCCGACGACGACCAGGACGAGGATGGCGAGGACACGGAGAACGCGGATCAGGATGCGCACGGATCTCGGGTCAGGGACGCTGAAGGAGCCGCTCGCGCAGCACGGAGGGCGCCAGCTCACGGTGGAGGAAGGCGCGCGCCTCTTCGGCGCCGGCCTCGATGCGCTCCTCCACCTCCTGCACGAGCGCCATGTCGGCCTCCTCGGCGGAAAGCTCGGCGCGGGCGAGGGCGTTCCACGCCTGGTCGTCCCACCCCTCCGCCGCGGCGGCCAGAGCGTAGACGAGCTGCCCCTCCATGTCCTCGGGGCGCTCCTCGGCGAAGTCGTGGAGCGCTTCCGCGGCCTCCTCTGTCTTCCCCGCTTCCAGCAGCGCCATCCCGTAGATCCCGCGCAGCCACGAGTCGTGCGGATCGATGGAAAGGGCCTCCTCCAGCTCGGCGGTCCCGTCTTCGGTGCGCCCGGCGAGGAGGTAGGCGATGGCCAGCTCGGCGCGGACGCCCGGCTCGTCGCCGCCCAGCTCGCGCGCGGCCTCCAGCTCGCGGATGGCGTCGGCGAAGAGCCCCTCGCGCGCCAGGTACGCCCCGTACGACACCCGCACGAAGGCCACGTCCGGCGCGGTGATGGCGGCCAGGCGGAGCGCGCTCTCGGCGTCGGGGTCGTCGTACACCGCCACCCCGTTTCCGGCGGTGGCGAGGATGATCGCGTCCTGCGGCTGCGCGGCCAGGGTGCGGCGGAAGAACTCGTACGCCTCCCCGTCCTCGCCCAATTCGCGCGAGGCGATCCCGAGGAGGCACAGGAGCGCAGGGTCCTCGGCGTGCTCCTCCAGCTCTTCCAGGAGGAGGTCGCGCGCCTCCTCCCAGCGCCCCTCGTCGCCGAGGGACGCCGCCTGCTCCAGGGTCTCGTCGAGCGGACCCGCTTCTTCTTCGTCGTTCGTGCTCACCGGCATCTTCCCGTTGGATTCGACCTCCGCCCGCGGCGAGCAAGACGCCTGCCACGGCGCTCCCGGGGCGGAAAAGGGAGGGAAGATAGGAAGGGGAGGACCGCGCCGCGAGGGCACCCGAGAGCGGTGCCACCCCGCTCCCCCGCCCCGCCGCGAAACGGGGCGGCGCGCGCGAATTCCCGCCCGGGGCAAACTACCCACGTGCATCGAGTTACAAATGTGGCGACCGCGAGTCGCCGCGTATGGGCGAGCGCGCCGGGACTTCCCCGGGTGCGGGGTCCCGGATAACTTTCAGCGCGTCGAGAACATGCTCGTTCCCCGATACCTTCCCGCAGCGCGATCAATGGCAGGCAATCCCCAGAAACGGCTCGCTCGCACCACCACCATCGGCAACCTCAAGGGCGGCTCCGGCAAGACCACCAACGCGGTGAACCTGGCGTGCATGCTCGCGCACGGGATCGGCGACCAGCCGCCCGCGCGGGTCCTGTTCGTGGACCTGGAGCCGCTGCGCACCGCCAGCCGCTGGCTCGGGGCCGAAGCCCCGGACGCGGAGCGGAGCAGCGCCGTCCTCTTCCACGCGGTCCCCCGCAACGGCGACCGCCCCGCGCACCTGGAGCGGCTGCGCGCCGCGATCCAGCGGGCGGAGAACGAGCCGGTCGACATCGTCCCGGCGCACGCGGACGGGCTGGAGGCGGCGGACGGGATCCGCGGCAAGGAGTTCGACCTCAAGGACAACCTGGCGCTCCTGGCCGAGGACTACGACCACGTCTTCCTCGACCTCCCGGGCTCGCGCACCGGGCGGCTGGCGCGCTCGTCGCTGGTGGCGAGCAGCGGGGTGCTGGTCCCGCTCCAGCCCGGCGGCAACTCCATCGAGAGCACCATGGACTTCTTCGAGATGGTGGAGGAGATCCGCCGCGGTGCCAACCCGCTGCTGAGCGTGGACGGGATCGTGATCTCCACCGCCGGCTCCAGGGGCGACGTGGACGCGCAGATCGCCGCCGAGTCGCTGGCGGAGGTCCTCTCGTACTACCGGGTGTTCACCTCGCGCATCCGCACGCTCAAGGCGATCCAGCGCGCCAGCTCCTTCCGCGTGAGCGTGAAGCAGATGGGCGACCGCGAGGCGATCCGCGACTACACGGCGCTGGCGGAGGAGTGGATGGAGGCGATCGGCCAGGCGGGGGCGGCGAACTGATGGCGAAGTTCAACGCGGCGGCGCTGCGCGAGAAGGCGAAGAGCAACCTGGCGCAGTCGGCGGCCCCGGCGGTGGCGGCGAAGCAGGAAACAGAGCAGTTGCTGAGCGGGGCGAGGACCGGGAACGCCACCCTCCCCATCGAGCAGATCCACCCGGACCCGGACCAGCCGCGCCGCACCTTCGACCGCGAGCGGCTGGACGAGCTGAAGCGGGCCATCGTGGCGCTGGGCGGGCTGGAGAACCCGGTC
>JAFAYN010000611.1 GCA_019240375.1 Gemmatimonadota bacterium | reverse complement strand
GTCGGCGACGACGTGGTGCATACAGGCGAGCAGCACGTGCTCCCGCTCCGCCAGCCGCAGCAGCTCCACCCGGAAGAGCGGCCCCGCCGACAGGTCGAAGGGGCCCGCCGCGTCCTCCGCCGCGCGCCGCTCCACCTCCGCCTCGCGCGCCGCCGCGTCCACCCCGGCGAGGTCCGCCACCGGGAGCGCGAAGCCGCCGAAGGGGACGACCTCCAGCGCCGGCTCCCCCGCCCGCTGCGGGAAGACCGTGCGCAGCACCTCGTGCCGCCGCACGATCTCGCCGAGGGCGCGCTCCAGCGCCGCCGTGTCCAGCGTGCCGCTCAGACGCACCGCCATGGGGACGTTGTAGAAGGCGCTCCCCGGCTGGAGGCGATCCAGGAACCAGAGCCGCTCCTGCGCGAAGGAAAGGGGGAGCCGTTCCGTGCCCGTGCGCTCCACCGGGACGACCGGGGGCAGGGGCGGCAGCTCCGCGCGGCGCAGCGCCTCCACCCGCCCGGCCAGCTCCGCGACGGTGGGCGCCTCGAAGAGCACGCGCAGCGGCAGCTCCGTCGCGAACGCCCGCCCCACGCGCGAGGCGAGCCGCGTCGCCAGCAGGGAGTGGCCGCCCAGCGCGAAGAAGTCGTCGTGGATCCCCACGGCCGCGACGCCAAGCACCTCGGCGTAGATCCCGGCCAGGATCTCCTCCGCGGGGGTGCGCGGAGAGGCCTGCTCCTCTGCCGGGGCGTGCTCCGGCGCGGGGAGGGCGCGCCGGTCCAGCTTGCCGCTCCCGGTTCGCGGCAGCTCGTCCAGCGTCACGAACGCGGCGGGGACCATGTACTCCGGCAGCCGCTCCCGCAGGTGCGTCCGCAGCTCCGCCGCGGCCGGCGCCGTCCCGCTCTCCGCCGCGACGACGTAGGCCACCAGCCGGCGGTCGCCCGGCGCGTCCTCGCGCACCGTCGCGACCGCCTCGCGCACCTCGGGGTGCGTCCGCAGCGCGGTCTCGATCTCGCCCAGCTCGATGCGGAAGCCGCGCACCTTGACCTGGAAGTCGGTCCGTCCGAAGTACTCCAGCTCTCCGGCCGGATTCCATCGCACCCGGTCCATCACCCGGTACATCCGGCTCCCCGGCTCGCCGAACGGGTTCGGGAGGAAGCGCTCCGCCGTCAGGTCGGGACGATTCGCGTAGCCGCGCGCCAGCCCGTCGCCCGCCAGGTACAGCTCGCCGACGACGCCGACCGGCACCGGTTGGAGAGAGCCGTCCAGCACATAGGCCCGCGTGTTCGCGATCGGGCGGCCCACGGATACCTGTGCCCCTCCACGCTCCACCAGCGAGTAGGTGGAGTACGTCGTGTCCTCCGTGGGACCGTACAGGTTCCCCACCTTCTGCACCGTGCCGGTGGCGTAGAGCGCCTGGGCCAGGTCGTTGGGCAGCGGCTCGCCGCCCAGGTTCAGCGTCCGCACGCTGGCCGGGATGGCGCCGGCGCGCAGCAGCTCGGCGGCGGCGGTGGGGACCATGCTGGCGTAGACGATTCCTGCTTCATGCATCCGCGCCAGGGAGAGAGCGTTCTCCGCCAGGTGGAGCGTACCGCCCCAGGCCAGCGTGCCGAAGATCTCGGCGACGGAAACGTCGAAGTTGATGGAGGTGGAGAAGAGCACGGCGCTCCGCTCCTCGTCCGTGACGTTCTCGCGCAGCCAGTGCAGGAGGACGACGGTGGAGGCGTGGCGGATCATCACCCCCTTGGGGCGGCCCGTGGAGCCCGACGTGAAGATCACGTGCGACAGGTTCTCGGGCTGGACGCCGCTTTCCGGCGCCCGGTCCGGCTCCGCCTCGACCGTGGCATCGAGGGTGTCGAGCGCGAGCGTGCGCGTCCCTTCCGGGAGCACCCCTTCCAGCGCGCGGGAGGTGAGGACGAGGACCACCCCCGCGTCCTCGATCATCCAGCCCAGCCGCTCGCGCGGGTAGGCGGGATCGAGCGGGACGTAGGCGGCGCCGGCCTTGAGCACGGCCAGCAGGGCGACCACCAGCCCGGGCGTGCGCTCCAGGCACACGCCTACTCGGCTCTCCGGCCCCATGCCGTGCCTGCGCAGGTGGTGGGCAAGCCGGTTCGCCCGCCGCTCCAGCTCGCCGTAGCTCAGCCGCTCGCTCCCGGAAACCAGGGCCACGGCTTCGGGCGTGCGCTCGGCCTGCGCCTGGACAAGCTGGTGGACGCAGAGGTCCCGGGGGTAGCCTGCGTCCGTCCGGTTCCACCTCTCCAGCACCCGGCGCTCCTCCTCGCCCAGCAGCTCCAGCTCCGACAGGCGCACGTCCGCGTCGGCGGCCACCTGCTCCAGCACCCGCGCGAAGTGGTCGAGCATCCGCCGGACGGTGCCGCGCTCGAACAGGTCCGTGGCGTACGAGAGCACAGCCCGGAGGCCGTCCGCGCGCGGGGCGAGCGTCAGCGACAGGTCGAACTTGGCGGTAGTCGATTCCGGCTCCAGGGCCTCCATCCGCACCCCGGTGAGATCCGCCGGCAGGGACTCGTCGCTGCGCACGGTGAACAGGACCTGGAAGAGCGGCGAGTGGCCCAGGTCGCGCTCGGGCCGCAGCTCCTCCACCAGCCGCTCGAAGGGAAGCTCCTGGTGCTCGTACGCGCCCAGCGTGGTCTCCCGCACCCGCCGCAGCGTTTCGCGGAAGTCGGGATCTCCCGACAGGTCGGTACGCAGCACCAGCGTGTTGACGAAGAAGCCGATCAATCCCTCCACCTCGCCACGGGTGCGCCCGGCGATGGGGGTGCCGACCACCACGTCCTCGCTCCCGGCGTACTTGGCCAGCAGCACCTGCCAGGCGGCGAGCAGCGTCATGAAGAGCGTCGCCCCTTCGCCGCGCCCCAGGGCGTGCAGCCGCTCCGACAGCGCGGCGGACAGGTCCATACGCTCTTCCGCGCCCCGGTGGGTCTGCACGGCGGAGCGCGGACGGTCCGTGGGCAGTTCCAGCCGCTCCGGCGCGCCGGCCAGCCGCTCCTTCCACCACGCCAGCTCCCGGTCCAGCACCTCCCCCCGGAGCTGTTCGCGCTGCCAGACGGCGTAGTCGGCGTACTGCACCGCCAGCTCCGGGAGCGGCGATTCACGCCCCTCGCGGTACGCGGCGTACAGCGCCGACAGCTCGTGGAAGAGCACGCCCACGCTCCACTCGTCCCCCGCGACGTGGTGCACGCCGAGCAGCAGCACGTGCTCCGCCCCGCCGAGGCGCAGCAGCGTGGCGCGGAAGACCGGGCCCGTGGCGAGGTCGAAGGAGCGCGCGGCCTCCTCCGCGGCGCGGCGCCGGGTCTCCGCCTCGCGCTCCGCCTCTCCCAGCGCCGAAAGGTCCGCCACCGGGAGCGCGAAGCCGCCGAACGGGACGACCACCTGCACCGGGGCGCCCTCCCGCTCCCCGAAGGTCGTCCGTAGCGCCTCGTGCCGCCGCACGATCTCGCCGAGGGCGCGCTCCAGCGCCGCCATGTCCAGCGCGCCGCTCAGCCGCAGCGCCGCGGGGATGTTGTAGAGGACGCTCTCCGGCTCCAGCCGGTCCAGGAACCAGAGCCGCTCCTGCGCGAAGGAAAGGGGGAGCTCCCCCGTGCGCTCCACCGGGACCACCGGCGGCAGGACCGGCAGCTCCGCGCGGCGCAGCGCTTCCACCCGCTCCGCCAGCTCCGCGACGGTGGGCGCCTCGAACAGCGCGCGTAGCGGCAGCTCCACGCCGAGCGCCGCCTGGACGCGCGAGACCACGCCGATGGCGAGCAGCGAGTGGCCGCCCAGCGCGAAGAAGCTGTCCCGCACCCCCACCCGCTCGACACCCAGCACCTCCGCCCAGATCCCCGCCAGCGCCTCCTCGACCGGCGTGCGCGGCGCCTGGTGACGCCCCTCCCCCGGGGCGTGCTCCGGCGCGGGGAGGGCGCGCCGGTCCAGCTTGCCGTTGGGCGTCAGCGGCATCCGCTCCAGCGAGACGAACACGCCCGGGACCATGTACTCCGGCAGGCTCCGCCGCAGCCACGCCCGCAGCGCCTCCTCCTCCACCGAGCCCACGACGTACGCCACCAGCCGTGCGCTTCCCGGCGCGTCCTCCCGCGCCATGACGGCGCACTCGCGCACGGCGGGGTGCCCCGCGAGCACCGCCTCGACCTCGCCCGTCTCGATGCGGAAGCCGCGGATCTTGACCTGCCCGTCGATCCTCCCTACGAACTCCAGCTCTCCCGTGGGGAGCCGACGCACCCGGTCGCCCGTGCGGTACATGCGCGCGCCGGCCGCCCCGGGGCCGCCGAACGGGTCCGGGACGAAGCGCTCGGCGGTCAGCTCCGGCCGGTCCAGGTAGCCGCGCGCGACCCCGGCGCCGCCGACGTACAGCTCCCCCGCGACCCCCACCGGGACGGGCTGGAGGCGCGCGTCCAGCACGTACAGGCGGGTGTTGTCGATCGCGCTCCCGATGGACGGGGCGCCCACGGCGTCGGAGCCCGTCGGGACCGGCCCGGAGGTCACCACGACCGTGGTTTCCGTGGGGCCGTAGTGGTTGACCACCTCGAAGGGGAGGGAGGACGGGGGAAAGCGGAGGAGCCGGTCGCCCCCGGTGAGCAGCCGCCGCAGCGCGGTCTCCGCCGGCCACTCCAGCGACAGCACCGCCTCCGCCAGCGGCGTCGGGAGGAAGGCGAGGGTGATCCGCTCCCCCACCAGCCAGTCCCGCAGCAGGGGAGGGGAGGTCCGGACCTCCTCGGCGGGGAGGTGGACGCGGGCGCCGGAGGCCAGGTAGGGCCAGAGCTCCCACACCGAGGCGTCGAAGCCGATCCCGGCGAGCAGGGTCGCCCGGTCGTCGGGCGACACGGAAAAGGTCCGCCGGTGCCAGGCGACCAGGTTCGCCAGCGACCCGTGCTCCACCAGCACCCCCTTGGGGCGGCCCGTGGACCCGGAGGTGTAGATCACGTACGCCGCGTTCCCGGAGCCGGCTCCGCCCGCCGGGTCGTCCTCGCGCTCCGCGGCGATCCGCTCCGCCTGCGTGTCGACGCGGAGCGTCGCGGCCGGGTGCGGGGGGAGCGCCGCGTGGAGCCGCTCCCGCGTGACCAGCACCGGGACCCCCGCGTCCGCGATCATCCAGGCGAGCCGCTCCACGGGGAGGTCCGGGTCGAGCGGGACGTACGCGCCGCCGGCCTTCAGCACCCCCAGCACCGAGACCACCAGCTCCGGTCCGCGCTCCAGGCAGACCGCCACCCGCGCCTCGGGCCCCACGCCCAGGCCGCGCAGGTGGTGGGCGAGGCGGTTCGCCCGCCGGTTCAGCTCCGCGTAGGTCAGCCGCTCCCCGCCGGCGGCCAGGGCCACGGCGTCCGGCGTGCGCTCGGCCTGCGCCTCGAACAGCCGGTGGACGTAGAGGTCCCGGGGATACTCCGTCGCCGTCCGGTTCCACTCCTCCAGCACCTGGCGGCGCTCCGCCTCCCCCAGCAGCTCCAGCTCCGACAGGCGGCGCTCCGGGTGGGCGGCCATCCCCTCCATCAGCCGCAGCAGGTGGTCGGCCATCCGCTCCGCCGCGTCCTCCCCGATCCGTCCGCGCCGATGGTCGAGCTTCAGCTTCATCCGGTCGCCCGGGAGCACCGTCACCGCCAGGGGGTAGTGGCTCCGCCCGGTGCCGCGCCACGCCTCCACCCTGAACCCCTGCGCGTCCTCGCCCACCACCTCGCGGACCGGGTGGTTCTCGAACGCCACCAGGCTCTCGAAGAGGGGGAGTCCCGCGGGGACCTCGCTCCACCGCTGCACCTGCGAGAGCGGCGTGTGCTCGTGCTCCCGCGCCGTCACCTGCCGCCGCTGCAGCGCGGCCAGCCATCCCTCCACCCGCGCCTCCCCCTCCACCCGCACGCGAACGGGGAGGGTGTTGATGAAGAGCCCCACCATCTCGTCCATCCCCGCCAGCTCCGGAGGGCGCCCGGAGACCGCCGCCCCGAAGACCACGTCCTCCTCCCCCGAGTAGCGCGACAGCAGGAGCCCCCACGCGCCCTGCACCAGGGTGTTGGGCGTCACCCGGTGCCGCTGCGCGAAGGCGTGGAGGGCCTCCGTCGCCGCCGCAGACAGGTGCCGCTCCGCCGTGCCGAAGCCGTCCTCCTCCCGCGCCTCTCCCCGGTCCACCCCCAGCGGGGTCGGGCGGGGGAAGCCCTCCAGCACCCCGCGCCAGAAGGCCTCTGCCCGGGAGGGGTCCTGCCGCAGCAGCCAGGCGACGTAGTCGCGGAAGGGGCGGCGGCGGGCGGGGACGGGCACGCGGTGCCCGAGCCGTGCCTCGTACAGGGCGAACACCTCCTGGAGGAGGAGCGAGATCGACCAGCCGTCGAGCAGCAGGTGGTGGTAGCTCCACACCAGCTCCCAGGCGTCGTCCGCCACCCGGAGCAGCGCCACGCGCATCAGCGGCGGGCGCATCGGGTCGAAGCCCCGCTCCCGCTCACCCTCCAGGTACGCCTCCAGCCGCTCGCCCCGGCCCTCGGGCGGCTCACCGCGCCAGTCGTGCTCCTCCCACGGGAGCGGGGCGCGGCTCCGTACCACCTGCAGCGGCCTTTCCAGCCCCTCCCACGCGAACGCCGTCCGGAGCACGGGCTCCCGATCCACCACCCGCTGCCACGCCTCCCGCAGCGCCGCGGCGTCCACCGGGCCGCGCAGCGAGAAG
>JAFAYN010000419.1 GCA_019240375.1 Gemmatimonadota bacterium | reverse complement strand
GGACAACTCCGCCGACCTGTACACGCTGGCCCAGGGGATGTATCGCCAGGCGGGGAGGTCCGACTCGCCGCCGTTCTGGGTTTCGGGCGGGACGGGGTTCGCGCTGAACCGGCACCCGACCACCGCCGGGCACTTCGCCGACGTGTGGCAGGGGCGCCGCAACCACGAGCGCACGTGGGGAGGGATGACGCTTCGGGTGGACGAGAACACCGCCGCCCAACGGTCGCCTTCCGCTCCGATCGTAGATTGAGGGCGAGGTCTGGGCGTGTCCCCCGCTGGCGCGGGGGCCGGGCTGCGGCTCCGTAGCACACGAAACTACCGTGTGCAACGGAGTCGAGCCCCGGCAAACTACGCCGGGTCTCGCCCCTTCGGGCTCGCATCCCTCACGCGAAAAGCCCGACGAACAAGCGTTCGCCGGGCTTTTTGTTGCCGTTCGCCGTTCCACAACCCGGGATGACGGCAGGGAGGTGGGTGTTCCTCCGTAGGAAGAGCGTATGTCTGAGCGAAGCGCAGCGTAGCGAGTTACGCACCTTCCGGAGGAGGAGCACCCGCCGACCGCAAACGCCGATGTCAGCCGTTCCGCGGTTCAGGGAGCCGAAGCGGGAGCGTACCCACCGGGCAGCGGAGGAGGAGGCAGGGGATTGTGGAGCAGCACGTACGGCTGCCAACGCTCCTTCCCCGGCCGGATCGCGCCGATCGCCGCCCCGATCGCCCCGCCCACCAGCCCCACGCTCACCGCGCCCAGCGCGGCCGACTCCTCGCTGCTGGTGGGGAGCTCCTTGGCGGCCAGACCCCCGGCGATGATCCCGAGGCTGCCTCCCAGGAAGGCGCCCCAGGAGCTCCCCTTCAGCGCCCGGCGCCGCCGGCTCCGTCCCCGGCTGACCTCGATCGTGTCCACGAAGGCGAGCCGCACCCAGGTCTGCGAGCCCCGCGAAGCCGAATCCGGACGGGTGAAGCTCAGCCATTCGTGGTCGATGGAGACCGCGCTGCCGACTACCTTGTCCGGCGTGAGGGTGGGCGCCGACACGCGGATGCGCGTGCCGGGGTCGAGCCGCAGCGGCCCCGGCGTTGACGCCTGGGCGGCGAGGCCGCGGCACGGAGCCAGCGCGAGCGCGAGTGCCAGGAGCGGGAGGTGCTTCTTCATGGATGCCGGGAGTTGGGGATCCGTCGGGCGAGTAGACGCGAAGTATAGAAAAACCGGTGTTTGCCTGCAAGCACGTCCGCCGCGCCTCGCGGTTGACACGCGCACCGCCGCCGGATATGCTGCCCCGCGAACGGACCACGGGTTCCACGGGAGCGAATGGAAGAGAAGAACGGAAGGCCCGGAGAGGAAGAGCGCCTCGCGACCATCCTGCCGCTGCACCCCCCGGAGCCCCGCGCAGGGTGCGGAGTCACCGGGTGCCTGACGGTGGCCGCCATCGGCTTCGTCCTGCTCCTGCTGGCGATGGTCGGCCTGGCGCTCACCCGCACCTGGAGCACCCCGGTCGCCGGCTACTGACGCTCAGGGGAGACTCAACTCGATGCGGTGCGGGCTGAGCGTGTAGCTCAGGATCCTCCCGCCGATCGGCTCCCCGTCCACGTTGACGCTCAATTCCTCCTCCGACTCCACCCGCAGCTCCCGCACCTGGCGGTAGACCACCGCCGGGTGCTCCAGGTGCCGCCCGGCGCGCAGGTCGGGGAGGAGGGTCAGCAGGTCCCGCCGCGGCATCTCCCCCACGACGCACACGTCCAGCAGCCCGTCGCCCGGATCCGCCCGCGGCGTCAGCCGGTTCCCGCCTCCCGTCCGCCGGCAGTTCCCCACCGCGAAGATCAGGAAGGGGCCGTCGTAGAGCGACGACCCGCCGCCGTCGGTGAAGCGGGCGTGCGAGGGGTTCAGCGCCACGAACTTCTTCACCCCGGTCACGAAGTAGGCCAGCGGTCCCAGCAGCCGCTTCACCTCCACCGGAGCTTCCTCCGTCGCCTCGGCGCCCAGCCCCCCGGTGGAGACGTTCAGGAAGGGCGTCCCGTTCACCAGCGCCACGTCGATCGCCGCCGTA
>JAFAYN010000394.1 GCA_019240375.1 Gemmatimonadota bacterium | reverse complement strand
GAGGACGTCAGCGTGCAGGTGCGGCGCGAGCGCGACCTGGCCCGGCTCGCCGCCGAGGCGGACGAGGCCAACCGCGCCAAGAGCCGCTTCTTCGCCGCGGTGAGCCACGAGCTGCGCACCCCGCTCAACGCCATCGTAGGCTACACGCACCTGCTGAGCACCGAGACGTACGGCCCGGTTCCCGCTGGGGCGCGCCGCGCCGCCGAGCGGGCGGGGGTGTGCGCCGAACACCTGTCGCGCCTGGTGGACGACGTGCTCCTGGTGACCACCGCCGAGATCGGCCGCCTCCCGGTCTCCCCCTCTCCGGTGGAGCTGGACCCCTTCCTCCGCGCCGGGCTGGAGCCGCTGCGCCAGCAGGCCGAGGCCAAGCGGCTGGACTTCGTGGTGGAGGTCGCCCCGGACGCAGCGGAGGTGGAGACCGACCCGAGCCGGCTGCGGCAGCTCCTGATCGCGCTGGTGGGGAACGCGGTCAAGTTCACCGCGAAGGGCGGGGTGCGCATCTCGGCGCGGTCGGTCATGGCGCCCGGGAGCTACCCGGGCGAGGAGCCCTGGGTGGAGCTGGCGGTGGCGGACACCGGGCCCGGGATCTCGCCGGAGCACCGGGAGCAGATCTTCGAGGCCTTCGAGCAGCTCGGCGACCCGTCCCGCAGCGACTCCATGAGCCGCGGGACCGGGGTGGGGCTGACCGTAGCGCGGAAGCTGTCCGTGCTCCTCCGCGGCACCCTGGCGGTGGAGGACCGCCCGGGCGGCGGCTCGGTCTTCCTGCTGCGCCTTCCCCGCTGGTACGGGGAGCGCCCGGTCTGACGCTTTTCCCCGGCCTGACGCCTTCCGCGCAGGTCCCTCCCCTCCCCTGGTAGGGGTCGCGGCATCCTGCTACCTTCGGACGTTCGTCCGTTCGAAGCCCGCACCCCGCCGGCCATGCTCCGTCTCCACGAATACCGCTACCACCGTCCCGCCGCGCTGGCCGAGGCCCTGGACCTGCTCCACGGCCGCGAAGACGCCATGCCCATCGCCGGCGGCACCGACCTGGTGCCCAACATGAAGCACCGGCTCTGGACGCCGCGGCTGCTGGTGGGGCTCAAGGGGATCGCGGAGATGCAGGGGATCTCGCTGGTCGACGCGGAGGGACACCCGGTGGATGGCGACGATCCCGCGGCGCGCGAGCTGGTGGTCGGCGCGGCGGCGACGCTGGCGCAGGTGGCGCGGCACCCGCTGGTGCTCCGCCACTTCCCCTCGCTGGCCGAGGCGGCGGGGAAGGTGGCCGGGCCACAGATCCGCAACCATGGGACGCTGGGCGGGAACCTGTGCCTGGACACCCGCTGCACGTACTACAACCAGAGCTTCTTCTGGCGGCAGGCGCTGGGGTTCTGCCTCAAGAAGGACGGCGAGGTCTGCCACGTGACCAGGGTGGGGAAGAAGTGCGTCGCGGCGCACTCGTCCGACACCTCGCCGGTGCTGATGACGCTGGGGGCGGTGGTGGACCTCGCCTCGGCGGAGGGGACGCGCACGGTGCCGGTTGCGGACTTCTTCGTGGCGGACGGGAAGTGGAACACCGTCCGCCGGCCGGACGAGCTGCTGGTGCGGGTGCGGATCCCGCTCCCCCCGCCGGGGCTGCGGACGCGCTACGCCAAGCTGCGGCAGCGCGGGGCCATCGACTTCCCCCTCCTTTCCATCGCCCTCGCGGCCGAGCTGGACGAGGACGAAACAGTGCAGGGGATGTCGCTGGTGGTGTCGGCGCTGGGCTCCCGGCCGCGCGTGGTGACCGGGGTGGAGAAGCTGGCGGTGGGGGGGCGTCCGGCGGACGTGGCGGAGGCGGTGGCGCGGCAGGCGTTCCGGCAGTGCCACCCGCTGGAAAACATCATCGTGGACCCGGAGTGGCGCCGGGCCATGGTGACGGTGTACGTGCGGCGGATGGTGGAGGGGTTGAGCGCGTAGCGAGGCGCTCATCGGGAGGGGCTCTGTGTGTCGCCGGCCGCCTTCGGGTGGCCGGCTTATTCGTGCGGGAGGGTCGGAGCGGGCGGGCTCAGGCGCGGGTGGTGTCGCGGATCTCCACCGGCGGGCGGGGCGGTGGGGTCCCGTCGCCGCGGGAGCGCCCCACCGCCCAGTAGAGCACGGCGAACCCGCCCAGGACGGCCGCAACCAGCCACATCGCGACGGCGTGCCGCTCCTCGTGCTTCATGGCCTGGATCGGATGGGGGCGCGGCTCGCAGGGACCCGGCTACCGGGTTCCCTTGCGCATGGGACGGGGCTCCTGGTCCGGGTCCACGGTGCGGTCCGTCGGGGCGTTGCCGTCGAGCGTGCCCTGGTCGGTCTGCAGCGTCTTGCGGATCCCGACGATGAACATCAGGAGGCCGGCGGCCCCGAGGAGCATCTTTCCCTTGGAAACCCCGGACTTCGGCTGGTTGTGGAGCGGCGCTTTCATGGATCGGCTTCAGGTTCGGCATTCGGGCGGAAGGGCTCTGAATGTAGCGAAGCCGGGGGCGGTGTAAAGGGTCTTGTCCGGGTCGGGTGAGTGGGCCGTGCGGGGGAGGCCGGGCTACGGACGCGAGCCGTGTGCGGGGGATGAGCGGACGTGTCACTCGGAGCCGAGCCGGCGGGCTTTCACAGCGCCTCGGGCTCGGCGGCTGGACGGTCGCGCACGTAGAAAGAAGTCCCCTGGAACTCCGAGCGGCCGAACTGCCACGCCGGATCGGTCATGAACTCCCGAAGCCGCTCCGGTACCTCCACATCCCACGTGACCCAGCTGAAGTCGAGCGGGAAGTTGTCCCGGTTCGGATTGGGCGTGTGCAGGAAGACCGCATCGTACGATGAATCGGTCGCGTCGATCAGGAGCCAGCACTGATGCGGCTCCTCCCACTCGCGTGTCTGTGCGAGCAGCCGCTCGTACATCGTGAACACCGCCGAAAGGTGTGCTCGACGGCTCCGCCAGGACAGGTTGCCCATCCCACGCGAGTCCACGTGCCAGTGCATGTCGTCGTACCATCCACGTAGCACGACCTGGAACCGTGCCGCATCGTGTGCCAGGGAGCGGTAGTAGCGACGCCGGCCCCGCACCTTGCGCCATGGGCGCCTCTGAACCCAGTCGGGTTCGTCAGGCGGGTGGATTCGCCCGAACCATGATTCGATCATCCCTGCCTATTCTGCGATTTCGGTGAGGGCCACGGTAGATCCTTGTACCAGAGCAGCTGGACCTCGTCAGGGAGTCCGGGATACGCGAACCGGTGGATGGCCCCGAGCACACATCCCTGCCGCGCGTAGAATTGGCACGCGGGCACGTTGATGTTCTGCGTCTCGATCTTGAGCTGGCGAGCCCCTCTCGCGGCGGCCCAGGTCTCCGCAGCCCCGAAGAGCGCCGCTCCTATCCCACTTCCGCGGGCTTCCGGCGCAACGCGAATGTCCCAGAGCACGGCCAGGTCTCCGCGGCCCCCCAGCATGTCCAGCCCCTCTGTCGCATATGCTATGGCCGCCCCGCCGATGCGCTTTCCATCCAGGCGGGCGGCAAGGAACCCCCAGTTCGACAGATCGAAGTGATCGGCCCACTCCCGGGGGTGTGTTCCCGGAATCGCGTCGTAGTCCTTCACG
>JAFAYN010000350.1 GCA_019240375.1 Gemmatimonadota bacterium | reverse complement strand
ACCGTGGGCGGGGAGCTGAACAAGCTGGCCGGGAACATCGCCCTGTTCCGCAACGCGGCCGGCGTGCACTGGCGCAGCGACTACACCTACTCGCTCCTCCTGGGCGAGGCGGTGGCGATCGCGCTGCTGCAGGAGCTGTCGCTCACCTTCAACGAGGACGACGCCTTCTTCCAGCTCACCAAGCTGGACGGGAGCATCGTCCAGATCCGGAACGGCACCCTCCGGAGAACCTTCTGACGTTCCCGGTGCCGGGTCGGGGGAAGCTTCCCCGGCCCGGCGCCCACCCGAAGTCCCACTCCTGAACCGGGCTCCACGAAGCTCCGCCGGCACAGCGCCCGGCCGGGTCCTTCCCCGCGGAAGGGCCCCCAGTCCGGGCGGCCCGCCGGCTCCACTCGCCGGCACGCATCCACAGGCCGCCGCAGGCCGTACCCGCGCGTCCGCGATCCGGCGGGCCGCAAGCGCTCATCTCCCTGCGGAGACCCGATCATGTCCATCTGTCCTCCGACCACGCCGCTGGATCCCAACCGCCAGAGCACCGCCTACAACAAGCGGGTCCAGGCGGCGAGCGACGCGTACAACCGCGTCCACCCCTGCCAGGTCAACAACTGCGAGGAGCGCGACTACCCCTACGTCGCCAACTTCTCCAAGGGGCTGGTGCACGACGGGCTGGGCGACGTCGACCCGGCGTCGTACCAGTCGCTGCTGAACGCCCTCGCCACCCGCAACCCCTGGGACTTCGAGGCCATCCAGCTCGGGCCCGGCGGAAAGAAGCTGACCAACCCCCAGGGCGGGCTCGCCTTCGACCTGGAGGGGCGCGACCCGCAGGCGGTGCACGTCCCGCCGGCTCCGCGCATCGACAGCGCGGAGAACTCCAGCGAGATGGCCGAGCTGTACTGGATGGCTCTGGCCCGCGACGTCCACTTCAACGACTACGGCTACCTGCCGGGGAGCGGGATGAACCCCATCGTGCAGCAGGCCGCCCAGTCGCTGAGCTACGAGTTCTCGGACTTCCGCGGGCCCAAGCAGGGCGGGGTGGTGACCCCCCAGACGGTGTTCCGCGGCATCTACGTGGGCGAGACCACGGGGCCGTACCTGTCGCAGTTCCTGATCAAGGGGACCAGCGATCCCGGCTCGCCCCCGGGGCAGGGGCGCAGCGCCGCGGACGGCTACATCCGCTACGGCGCGCTCAAGATCGACCAGCGCCAGCAGACGGTGGTGCCGGGGGTGAACTACCTGACCGACTTCTACTGGTGGCTGATGGTGCAGAACGGCGCCGACAAGCGCGGCCAGGACCAGTTCGACATGTCGGCGCGGCGCTTCGTCCGCAACCTGCGCGACCTGGGCGAGCGGGTGCACACCGACAACGTGGCCGACATGTTCTTCAACGCCGCCCACATCCTCCTGTCCGAGCCCACCGGCGACCAGCTCAACGGCTCCGCCCGTCCCACGGTGGACATGGAGTTCCCCTTCGACCAGATGAACCCCTACATGGGGTACGTCAAGCAGGCGCCCTTCGTCACGTACGGCCCGCCGCACGTGCTGAGCCTGATCTGGGAGACGCTGGTGCGCGCCCTCCGGGCCGTCTGGTTCCAGAAGTGGTTCATCCACCGCCGGCTGCGCCCCGAGGAGTTCGGCGGGCGCATCGACAACCAGCTCAACGGCCGCCGTGGCTACCCGATCAACGGCGAGATCCTCAACTCGCTGGCGGGGGGGATGCTGCACGCCTACTTCCCGGGGACGTACGGGACGTACCTCCTCCCGCAGCAGTTCCCGGAGGGGGCGCCCACCCACCCGGCGTACGGGGCGGGGCACGCCACCGGCGCGGGGGCGTGCGCCACGATCCTCAAGGCGTTCTTCAACGAGGACGCCGTCATCGAGAACCCGCTGATCGTGGACGCCGGCGGCTACAGCCTGATCCCCTACACCGGCCCCGACGCCGGCTCCATGACGGTGGGGAGCGAGCTGAACAAGCTGGCCGGGAACATCGCCCTCGCGCGCAACGCGGCCGGCGTGCACTGGCGGTCCGACTACGCCCGGTCGCTCCTGCTGGGCGAGGAGATCGCCATCCGCATCCTCCAGGAGCAGAGCATCCTGTTCAACGAGGGGAACGGCTTCATGCTGACCCGCTTCGACGGGACGTGCATCAAGATCTGGGACGGGCACGTCGACTACTGCTGGGGCGGATCGGTGGAGCCGTACAGCTCGCCCGTGGACTACTTGGAGTGCCCCACCACCGACATGGCCGGCGAGGAGACCACGTACGACTACGGCGGTGAGGAGACCACGTACGACTACGGCGGCGAGGAGACC
>JAFAYN010000345.1 GCA_019240375.1 Gemmatimonadota bacterium | reverse complement strand
CGCTGTCCTACCGTATGCGGATATTCACTGTGAAGAAGAACAAGGATTTCCTCACGAATCGGCAATTCCGCAAGAACCAGCTTACGAGCACCAAAATCCTCAACTAGCCCACCAACCGGCGCGCGGATCTGACGTACGAGTGTATCGGCTTCTGCGAGAGTACACCCAGAAATGGAGCGGATCATCTCAGCCATTACCCACTGAGCAGCAGAGTGTAGGAAGGAAAGGTCATATTCGTTTGGATCAATATCCCCCTTGTGCGCAATGCCGCGCTTATTGCGGAGCGTGTACATCGACCTTACGACTCTTGCGACGCAAATTCGTAACCCGTCATCAAGTCCGGTATGGCCCTCTAGTGTCTGTAGAGCTCGGTCTACGGCTGGATGTTCATCGTACATTCCAGTAGCTAGGAATTGAAGCGCCTGAACCACGCTCTCAACAAATTTCCCGGGTGCAGCCCTACCAGGCATTCCTACTGCCACGTCTCGCCGTATCATCAGGAAGTCATCCACAAGTTCCGTAGCAAGTTTAGTCGGAACTCGTGCAACAAGCGCTTTAATCAGATCATCTCTCATCCTATACCTCCAACCCAAACTTGTGTCTGCACCACCGGAGGCCTTCCTGTGATACACGGAATCGTCGGCGTCCGCTACCTTTTTCCATAGGCTGCTGAATTACTACCAAACCCCATGTGGTCAGTTTAGCTAACTCTCGAGTGATGTTGCTGATTCCATAGCCAGACTGACGCATAGCATGGTTCACGGCTAACGCGTCGAAATACGGCTGTCGGCGCAACTCCTGAAGCCAATAACCAGTGATTAAGGCACGCTCCCATTGAGCCGTTGTTCTTGCCCCAACAAAAAGCGCCTCTAGATCAGAAAGCGACTGTATAGCAATGGCGGGCGCCGACGTAGGAGCGCCTACAGGATCACTACGGGGAAGCTCTTCTGACTTAAGCCCCTCCACGGGATCTCCATACCGGTCATTTAGAAAGCGATGCACACGCCGCCTTGCGCCTTCGTCCAGAGCCTCGAAAGCTTCCACGATGAGTCTGATAACTTCTACTTCCTGGTCACCTGGCATTTAGAATCGCGACTTGTGTGTCTCTTATAAGAGGGAAGCTCTGAGTCAAACCCCAAAGGAAATCCTTACCGCATGTTAGCATACTAATACCATGAGTAAGGATGCGCCAGAGGATTGTAAATTTATTTAAGGATCCCAATAACTAGTTGATGCCTGTGGTCCCTTGTATCAAAATTAAACGGTTATTTTGCAATCGTTTATCGTCAAACCTACAAACCTGTCACTACCAGAACCAATAGTGCTAGAGGAAACTCTGTTCCGTCGGGGCCCGAAATAAGACCGCTCCATAGGTAAGCTTCTCGGAAGTGCGGTCATTCGCGGTTTTCTCGACTGCACCAGGCAACTCGTCTTGTGGTCCGTGCGAGTTTTTGTGATCATTCGAAGCCTGTCTAGACTGGACAGACTGGAAATCCATCCGTGGAGGAGCCAAATGCACACATGGAAGCTGGAAGACGCCAAGAACCGGTTCAGCGAGGTGGTGCGGCTCGCGCTTTCCCACGAGCCCCAGCGGGTCACCCGTAACGGCCGGGACGCCGTCGTGGTGATCAGCGCGGAAGATTACGAGCGCCTGGTCGCCCCGGATAGCCTGGTCGACTTCCTCCGGGAGTCGCCCCTCGCGGAAGCACTCTCGAGCGGAGAACTCGACCTGGACCGTCCCCGCGACCTGGGGCGGGACGTCACCCTCTGACCGGCTCCCCCGTGCGCTACCTCCTCGACACCAACGTGCTCACCGAGCCGGCGAAGCCTCGACCCGATCCGCGGGTCGTGGCCTGGCTCCAGGCTCAACCGCCGCTCGACCTCGCCTTGAGCGTCCTCACCCTCGGAGAGGTCCAGAAAGGGGTTTCCCTTCTCGCAGCGGGGACCAGGCGGGACGTGCTCGAAAGCTGGCTCCGCACCGACTTGCCACGACAGTTCATGGGCCGGATCCTGCCGGTGGACGAGCAGGCGGCGCTGGAGTGGGGGCGGCTCGCGGCGGAGGGACGCAGCGCCGGGCGGGAGCTGCCGGTGATCGACGGCCTACTCCTGGCGACGTGCGCGGCCCACGACCTCACGCTGGTGACCCGGAACGAGCGCGACTGCGGGAATCGGGGAGTGCCGATCCTGAACCCGTGGGCCGGCTGATCCTACCGGCTCACCCCGGGCGCGTGTGGAGCACGGGGCGCATCGCCGCGGGTGAGGGCGCGAAGAGCGAGAGCTGGTCGGGGTCGGCGAAGAGGACGGCGAAGTCGGCCGGGGCGAGGGCGCGGGCGAGCCTCGCCGCGAAGGTGCCGCGCAGAACCCGCGCGTAGTGCTCCACGTCGTAGTCGCGCGGGTCGGCGCCCCCGGCCTCCTCGTCCCCGTCCGACGCGACGGTCGCGCCCGCGCCGGACCGCGTGCGGTAGATCCGCACCCGCTCGCCGACGCGCCACGCCGTGCGGCCGCTCGCGAGCAGCGCCTCGTAGGTGAACTCGCGCCGCGCCGCGCGTGTTTCGGCGTATCGGTCGGGCGATTTGGTCAGCCGCACCCGCGACGACACCTGGAAGGTCGGCAGCTCGCGGCGGCGCAGCGCGTCCAGCGCCGCCAGGTACGCCTCGCGCACCCCGCCCAGGTCGCCGGCGAACAGCCTCCCCAGCGCGGCGCGGAGAAACGCCTCGCCGAAGGGCTCCGCGCGGGCCGAGCGGAAGGCCACGCCGCGCAGGGTGAGCGTGCCGTCGTAGCCGAGCAGGGCGTAGTTCTTGGGCTCGTGCGAGAGCATCGCCGCGTAGCGCCCTTCGAACTCCAGCCGCACCAGGGGCGGGAGGAGCGCGTCCACCTCGTCCACCACGCGCCGCTCGTCCGCCTCGCTCCACCGCTCGGGGACGGCGAAGTACACGCCGTCGGTGTCCGCCTCCAGCAGCGTCACCCCGCGCGAGGCAAGCTCGCGGCACAGGAGCGCCAGCGTGTCGCGGCCGCGACGCGTCACCTCGTTCGCGGCGTGGACGTCGGCGAAGCGGGTCAGCTCGCCCCCCGCCGCGAGGTAGCCGTAAGCCGAGTTCACCACCAGCTTCATCGCCGCGGAGGTCGCCTCGTGCGTGTGGCGCTCCGCCGAGCCGGGGGGCGCGGCCCGCGCGCTCGCCTTGGCGGCGAGCCGCTGCTCCACCAGCCGGTCCACCAGCGCGAGGAGCGCGCCCAGCGGGTCGCGCGCCGGGCCGATGCGGTGGGCGCGCATGAGCGACGGGTACAGGCTGGCGACGTCCGCCTTCACCACGCGCCACGCCACCCCGGTCGCGAACAGGTGGAGCGCCGCGCCGCTGTGCGGGGTGCCGTCGCCGGGGCGGTGCGCGGGGAGCGCCGCCCCCGCGCGCAGGTAGGCCCGCACCAGCAGCGGGTCGAGCACCCCCGTCGCCGGGCCCGCGTCGGCGAGGCGCTCGTAGCGCCGCGGGGCCATGCGCGCCAGCGCGAACGACGCCCCGCCCAGCAGCCGCGCCAGCGCGGCGACCTCCTCCACGTCGTCGGTCGCGTACCGGCGCACCCGCTCCGGGTCGCGCCGGTACACGGCGTACACGTCCTTCCCCGGCACGTACTCGCGGTCCGGCGCCGCCACCCCGAAGTGCCGCGCGACCGCCTTGAGCCCGTGGCCCGGCAGCTCGCGCGCCGCGAAGTCGTAGCGGATCACCGCGTCCAGCGTGTCGATCAGCTCGCGCCCCGGCGCCACCAGGCGCACCCGGCGGCCGGAGTCGTCGCCGCGCATGCTCCCGCGCCGGGCCGCGCGCTCGCGCAGCCCCAGGCTCCCCAGCCGCCCCAGCGCCAGCGGCACCCCCAGCCGGCGCGCCCGCTCCGCGAGGAAGGGGAGGTCGAAGCCGTGCAGGTTGTGGTTCTCGATCACGTCGGGGTCGGCCGCCTCTACCGCGGCGACCAGCCGCCGGACCAGGTCGGCCTCGGCCGCGTCCCCTTCCCCGCGCGCCTCCAGCACGTACGCCCTCCCCGACGGGTCGCGCACCGCCACCATGAAGATCCGGTCGCGCGCGGCGTCGAGCCCGGTCGTTTCCAGGTCGAACTGCAGGCGGCGCAGCCGGTCGAAGGCGAGGTCGCGGAAGTACGTCCGCCCGGTCGCCACCAGGTACTGCTCCTCGGGCGGGAGCACGAGCACGCATTCGTCACCGAGGTCGCGCAGGTGCCCGACGCGCTGGCCCAGCCGCCGCGACGCGCCCCGCAGCACCGCCGACGCCAGCGTGGCGCCGTCGTCGGCGGAAACCAGGAAGCGCAGCGCGCCCTCCCCGTCCAGCTCGCGGTACCGGACCGGGGCACCGGAGCTCCCCTCGGGGCCGAGCCGCGCCCCCAGGTGCGCGAGGTCGTCGACGCGGTCGAGGAGGAGCCAGGGGCGGTACCGCTCCTCCTCGCGGACCAGCACGCCGCTTTCCGGGATCCTGCGCCACACCGTCGCGTGCCCGTCCGGCTCGGCCCACACCGACACGATCCCCGGCGTGGGATCCCACCCCCATAGCCATTCGTCCTCGCGCGCGAGGGTGCCGCCAGGGTGAGCCGGGGGAGCGGTCGGGTCGGTCGGAGCGGCCGTGGTCACGATGGGGACGGGGAGCGCGGAGTCACGATTCCACGCCAATTTTACCGCCCGGAAGGATCCCCCGCCATCACCAGGAGACGGCGCGGTACTGCAGCCTCTGACCCACGTGGCGCGGCGCGGGTGAATGCCGCCGAAGCCGGGCCCTCTCACGCTCCGGTGAGAGGGCCCGCCGTACCTATCCCTGGCCGGTGCTGGGCTGAGCCGTCGGCCAGTTGATGATGCTGAGAATGGTCGCGCCTAAATCGCCCTCCCCGTCCAGTGCCACGACGAAAGCGATCCCCGGATCTCCCAGCAGCTTCAGCGGCTTGGGCGGGTACGGGATCACGCTCAGCAGGTTCTCCAGCAGCTTCAGGCCCCTGGTGCCCCCGTAATCATTGGGCCACTCGATCGCCGCGAACACGTAGGTGCCCACCATGACGACGCCATAGCCGCAGTTCACCCACATCATCCCCAGGTCCAGCGCCTCCCCCGCGGGCACCGCGAGCGTGATGGCGGTGAATACGGAGGGGATGAACTGCGCCGTCCAGATCACCCAGTCGTACCACTGCGTCGAGCCGCTCGCGGACGGAAGGCCCAGCAGGGTCAGCCCGAGCCCGAAGGCGCCGTACACCGTGGTACCCACTCCCCCCAGGTCTACGGCGTCGGACAGCGCGTCCAGAACCGTGTACTGAGCGTACGAGAAGCTGTACGACAGCAACATCCACTTGGGAGCGGAGTCGCCCGCGGTCGGCATGGCGGAAGCGTCCCAGAGCCCGGTCGCCTTGGCCACGAGGGTGGTCGGCACCGCGACGCACAGCGCCCAGAGGTCGAAGACCGAGAGTTCGTTGCCGGTGAGCTGCCGGTACAGGTCGGATACGAAGGGGATGTGAATCGTCTGCTCGAACAGGCGGAGCACGGCGTCGGCGACCGCGCGGAGCAGGGTCAGGAAAGCGTCCGCCACCGTCCCGCCGAACCGCAGCAGCGACACCGCCACACCGCGGAAACACTCCAGGACTTCCTTCAGCGGCTTCGCCGAGAAATGTCCCGGATCCGCCACCAGCGGCTGGAGCGCGGCGAAGAAGCCTTCGACGTCGCGCAGCGCGTCCGCCACGCCTTCGCCGACCTCCTTCGCCAGGGTGACGAGGAAGTCCTGGAACGCCGACCAGATGACCTCCTGGGGCGATGGATCGCCGGTCGCGAGCGCGGCGCCCAGGGTGGCGGACGCGAGTCCCTCCGTCACCCTGGACTGCAGCCAGCGCGTCGGTGCGTAGGCGGCCGCGCCACCCGCGTCGTACACGCTCGATGGATCGCGGTACCCCTTCCGTGCGTCCGCCAGGCTCGTCGCGCCCAGGCTCGCGATCACCTTGTCGAAGGCGCTCTCCACCCCCGCCTCGGCCTGCGAGAAGAAGTCGTTCACGTGCGAGATCCCCGACGTGATCTCGCTGTCGATCCACCCCGAAAGCCCAGCGAACGAGCGCCTGGCGTGCTCGAGGATGACGTCGTGCGCGTGCACGAAATCCTTCCAGTCGAAGAGCCAGCTCAGCCACTCGATCACGTGCTCCACGTCCTGGACGACCTGCTTGAGGAAGCCGGTCATCACCGCCACGGCGCGCTCCACCGTCTCCACCACGAACCGGTAGCCGTCCTTCAGCTTATCGACGGGCACCACGAGCCGGCCGTCCACCCATTTCCAGGTGGTGGAGATGAACTTCTCCGTCCCGTCCACCACGTCGTCCAGGAAGTCGGTGAAGTCGCCCCAGATGCTCCCGGGCGCCGCCTCCGGCAACTCGGTGTCGAACGGGTTGAAGACCACGCCCGAGTCGGAGATGGAAACCTTCCAGTTCGGGACGTCGCCGGGGACGAACGCCCGCCCCGGTTCTCCACCGGAAGGCCGGTAGCGCAGCGCCGGAGTGGAGTCCGGAAACGCCAGGTAGCGCGGGCTCCCGGCGTCGCCCGGCTTCAGCCGTCCGAGCGTGTTGCGGATGGTGCTCGCGATGTGCTCGCGCGACCCGGCATCCTGGTAGGCGGGGAGCAGCACGGGCGTGCCGGAAAAGCTCCGCGCCGTCGCGGGGTCGAGGTCGGCGGCCTGGACCCCGCTCAGCCGCTCCAGCACCTGCTGGTCCGGATAGAGCGTGATCGCCTCCTCCGCCAGCATGAAGTTGGCCCAGAGGGAGAGCGACGGGACGGAAAGGGTGGTGGCCTCGACGACCAGGTCCAGCTCGCCGGTCGCGTCCGCCCGTACCCACGCCGGCTCGTCGGGCCCCACCGCGTAGGTGGCTCCGCCGCTGCGCAGCGTGGCCCTGGCGCTGGCCCACACCTTCACGTTCACGAAGGGCCGCGGACTCTTGTTGTGGTCGAAGAGCGCCACCTGCGCGCGGTACGCGGGCGAGGTGGGGACCGGCTCCGGCCCCGACACGTCGTAGTCGTCGGCCATCAGCAGGGTTCGCGCGTAGAACTCGTGCAGCACCTCCGCGACCGGGGCCGCGTAGATCGTCCCCCCCGCCGACATCTCGTAGGTCGCCGCGAAGTACACCACGCCGTTCTGGTACGTCGCCCCCGCCATCACCGCCTGAGCACCGGTGTCGAACGTCACGACCTCCGCGCCCCTGGACGGGAGGTCGACGGCGAAGAGCCTACCCTGACTGGTGCCGAAGTAGGCCGTGCTCCCCCCCACGAGCACCGGCGCGGTCCCCCAGCCACCGTACGTCACCGACCACAGCAGCCGATCGCCCGGCGTATCGGGAGCAGAGTCGAGAGCGTAGAAGTTCCCATCGCTGCTCGCCACGTACACCACCCCGCCCGCGAACGCAGGCCGAGTGGACACCCCACCGGCGGTCTGCCACGACCATGCGGAGGCGCCCGTCGCCAGGTGCACCGCGTGCACGACCCCGTCCTCTCCCCCCACGAACAGCAGGTCGGCCGAGGCCACGGGTGGGCTGGGATAGCCCCCCACGTCGTACGTCCACTTCACCTGGCCCCTCGGGTCCACCGCGTACACCCACCCTTCCCCTTTCACCGTGTCCGTCCCCGGGACCCCGGCGGAAAAGAGCACGACGTCCCGGGCCACCCATGCGGTGGACACGTCGGTGAGCGCGGTCTGGTCATGGTACAGGGGGAAGGTGTCCACATGGTTTCCGTCCTTCGCGCTCAGGACGTGGAATTCGCCCTTCGTCGTGCCCACCATCACCAGCCCGTCCGCCACCACCGGCTGCTGCACGACGGGATCGGTCAGCTGGGTGGACCACACCCTGACCAGAGTGGTCGCGTCGAGCGCGAAGAGGCGGTTCGCGTCCGGAGAGTACTGTACTTCTTTGGGCAAGCCCGTGCCGAAGTACACCCTGCCGTCCGCCGCGCAGAGCGGTCCGGTGACGGGGGCCTCCACGGGGCGGGACTGATACAGCGGCTCGCCGGATTGGATGTCCACGGCGTGGACCACCGTGCGAAAGCCGTTCCTGCCCATGGCCTGACCGTCGGCATAGAACAGGGTGCCGCCCCACACCGTCGGCGCGGAGTCGAAGATGACGCGAGTGGAAAGGCTCCAGGAAGCATCCTGCGACGAGAGTACGGACTTCGGCATGTAATCGGGAAGAGTGGAGGTATGGGGCGGTGGGGGACGAACGAGCGGGTGCCACATGGGAGCGTCCTGGATTCCTTCCGCCGGTGTCCCGGTCAGCCCCTCCACGCGCCCACGACGTAATCGCGGAGCCTCACCCCGAGCGAGGCGCGGGTCTCCACGATGCACATCACGGCGCCGGCGAGACAGGACAGGAGGACCGAGACCGCCACCCCGGAGGTGCCGAACCCGCGGAGCAGCGGGTAGATGGCGAGCGCCAGCACCGCCACGCGCACGGCGTTCACCGCGAACACCAGGCGCAGGCGTCCGATCGCGTAGAACAGCTGGGTCGCCATCGTCATCACGATGCGGAACACCATCGCGACCGCGAGGAACTGCATCACCGGGACGGCGGGGAGCCACTCCGGCCCCAGCAGCCGGGCGACGGCGGGGCGGACCCCGAGGACGAGCGCCAGCGCGAAGGCGGCGCTCAGCGCCAGGACCAGGCGGAAGGTGGCGAGGTACTCGCGCCGCAGCCGGTCGGGCCGCCGCCGCAGCCGGGTCAGGACGGGGAGCATGACCTGCGAGGCCGCGCGCCCCACGGTGGTCACGGGGATCTCCCCGACGCGGAACGAGACCTGGTAGATCCCCAGGGCGGAGGGGCCCAGCAGCTTCCCCACCAGCAGGTTGTCGAGGTAGAGCCCGACGAACATGAGCACCCGCGTCCCCTGGATCCAGCGGCCGTAGTGGAGGAGCCGGGCCAGCCCCGCCCCCCGCAGCACCAGGCGCGGGACCCGCGGCGCCATGGCGTACGACACGGTCGTGGACACCACCTGCGAGCCGACCAGGGCCGCCACCAGCGCCCAGGCGTCGCGCCGCAGGAGCCCCACGGCGACCACCAGCGCGATCCCGACCACCGCTTCCGGGAGCGCCCACCAGAACAGGCGGCGGAACTCGATCCGCCGCACGAGGAGGAGCGCGGCGGGGTTGGAAAATCCCCGGAGGAGCGGGACCAGCGCGAGCGCCCGGACCAGCGGGGGAACGTCCGGCGCCGCGAAGAAGCGGCCCACGAACGGGGCGCTCGCCCACAGGAGCCCGGCCATGAGGATCCCCTGCCCGACGCGGAGCGTGAAGGCCGGGTCCAGGTCCGCCTCGGCGTCGCCCGGGTGGCTCACCAGCGCGGTCTCCGCCGCCGAGGCGGTGAGCGCCTCCACGGTGGCGAACACCAGCATGGCGACGCTCATCGCCCCCATCTCGCGCACGCCGATCAGGCGTGCGGCGACCAGCGAGCGCCCCGCGCCCGTCACCAGCGTCACGAGGAGCGAAAGGAGGGCCCAGCTCCCCCCCGACATCCCCCGCCCCGCCGGGAGGAGGCGCCACAGCCGCGGCGGCACCCGGATCACTTCGCTGTGCGCACTCGGGGTCAGTCCAGCGCTTCCATCCGGAGGAGCTTCGCCACCCACGAGCGCCGCGAGGCCGCGGCCGCGTGGCGTACGATCCGCCCGAGGATCGGCCTGCGCAGCAGGGCCTGGAAGCCGCTCGCCAGCAGGTCGCGCTGCAGCAGCCGCGGGGAGAGCGCCTGGAGGTACGCCGCGGCGGCCCGCTGCTCCGCGCGCAGGTCGTCCGGGCCCGCGGCGGCGTGCTCGTCCACCACCTCCTCGTAGAGAGCGCACAGCTCGTCCACCATCGCGTCCGCCCCGGCGGTCGCCCGCACCGCCCGGCTCACGGCCGCCGCGTCCGCGGCGTCGTAGCGCGCGATCTCGCCGGCCAGGAACTCCGGCGTCACCGGGTGGGTCAGCGCCCGCATCCCGAAGTTGATCCGCCGCAGCGCGTCCAGGTTCGCGGTGGTCACCAGCGGCCCGGCGCCCACCGCGTCGCAGAGGACGACCGCCGCGCCCACGCTCATGGCCTCCAGCGCGGCCCTGGCCTTGGCGAACACCAGGTCGTACTCGCCCAGCGCCTCCTCCGGACTGGCGAGGGACCTCCCCGCGGAAGCGCCCACGGTCTCCACCTCGATCCCGGCGGCGGCGCACGCCTCCTGGATGGCGGGCAGGTGCGCCTGCCCGGGCGCGGCGGCGTTGCTGAAGACGAGCGCCCGCTTCGGACGCGCGGGGAGAGGGGGGCGCGGGCGGAAGCGGGCCAGGTCCACCGAGTTGAGAACTACGCGGATGCGCTCGTCGGGGATCCCGTGCTCGAAGCGGAGCCGGTCGCGGCAGGTGTGGTCCACCGCCACGTAGCGGAGCACGCGGGGAAAGGGGACCGGTGCGTCGGCCCAGCCGATCCAGCTGTGGCAGAGCGTGACGGCGGGAACGCCCGGAAAGGCGAGTAGTGCGGCGAGCGTTTCCACCCCGTGGT
>JAFAYN010000304.1 GCA_019240375.1 Gemmatimonadota bacterium | reverse complement strand
GTTGTGGAGGAACCACTCCAGTCGCTCGCGGAAGCCGGGGAGGCGGGCCAGCAGCTCCGCGTCCATCGTCTCCACCGCCAGCAGCGGGACCAGCCCCACCATGGAGCGCACCCGCATGTACTCGCTCCGGCCGTCGGGGAGGTGCAGCAGGTCGTAGTAGAACTCGTCGTCGTTGTCCCACAGGTCCACCGCCTCGTCGTGACGCGAGGCGGGGCGGTCGTTGATGGCGTGGGAGATGTGGAAGAAGTGCTCCAGGAACTTGGTCGCCACGTCCTCGTACGCGGGGTCCTGCCCGGCCAGCTCCAGGGCGATGGCGAGCATGTTCAGGCAGTACGTCGCCATCCAGCTCGTCCCGTCGCTCTGGTCCAGCCACCCGCCGCCCGGCAGCGCCTCGCTGCGGTTGAAGACCCCGATGTTGTCCAGCCCCAGGAAGCCGCCCTGGAAGACGTTGCGCCCCTCCGCGTCCTTTCGGTTCACCCACCAGGTGAAGTTGATCAGCAGCTTGTGGAAGACGCGGGCGAGGAACTGCACGTCGCCGGTGCCGCGCAGGCGCCGGTCGATCTGGTACACGCGCATGGCGGCCCAGGCGTGCACCGGTGGGTTCACGTCGCCGAAGGCCCACTCGTACGCGGGGAGCTGCCCGTTGGGGTGCATGTACCACTCGCGCAGGAGCAGGACGAGCTGGTCCTTGGCGAAGTCGGGGTCCACCAGCGCGAGCGGGATGCAGTGGAAGGCCAGGTCCCAGGCGGCGTACCAGGGATACTCCCACTTGTCGGGCATGGAAACCACGTCGTGGTTGTTCAGGTGCGTCCACGCGTGGTTGCGCCCGCCCCAGCGCTCCTGCGGAGGCGCGGGCTGCGCGGGGTCGCCCTCCAGCCAGCGGCGCACGTCGTAGTGGTAGAACTGCTTGCTCCAGAGCAGCCCGGCCAGCGCCTGCCGCTGCACCCGCCGCTCGTCGTCCGACACCTCCGGCTCGGCGAGGGTGGCGTGGAAGACGTCGGCCTCAGCGCGGCGCTCGTTCATGACGGCGTCGAACCCCGCGCCCAGGGCCGCAGCGCCCGAGTCGGTCGTGGAAAGCCGCATGCGGACCACGCGCTCGCCGCCCGCGGGGACCACCAGGCGGTAGTGCGCGGCCGCTTTGGTCGCAGGCCCTTCGTCGCGCACCGCGTCGCGGCGTCCCTCCACCACGAAGTCGTGGAAGGCGTCCTTGGTGAAGGGCGGCGACTCGGCGCTCCCGAAGACGCGGGCCGCGTTGGTCTCGTTCTCGGTGAAGAGGAGGTCGGGGCTCCCCTCGCACGTCCAGTGGTAGCGGCCCAGCGCCTGGTGCTCGGCCAGCACCTGCGCCGCGTCCGCCTCTGCGGGGAGGCGCGTCAGCGACGGGCGGTAGCCGTGCTCCCCCCATGCCCAGGTGTTGCGGAACCAGAGGGTGGGGAGGAGGTCGAGCACCGCCTCCTCGGGCCCGCGGTTGGCGACGGTGACGCGGACCAGCAGGTCGGTGGGGCCGCCCTTGGCGTACTCCACGAACACGTCGAAGTAGCGGTCCTCCGCGAAGACGCCGGTGTCCAGCAGCTCGAACTCGGGGTCGTCGCGCGTGCGGCGGGCGCTCTCCTCGCGCAGGCGCCCGTACGGGAAGGCGGCCTGCGGGTACTTGTAGAGCGCGCGCATCCAGGCGTGCGAGGGGACGTTGTCCAGGTAGTACCAGTACTCCTTGGCGTCCTCACCGTGGTTCCCCTCGTCCCCGGTCAGCCCGAAGAGCCTTTCCTTGAGGAAGGGGTCGCGCCCGTTCCAGAGCGCCAGCGCGAAGCAGAGCCGCTGGCCGGAGTCGCACACGCCCAGGAGCCCGTCCTCGTTCCAGCGGTAGACGCGCGAGCGGGCCTGGTCGTGGGGGAAGAAGCCCCACGCCTTTCCATCCGGGCTGTAGTCCTCGCGCACCGTCCCCCAGGCGCGCTCCGACAGGTAGGGGCCCCACAGGCGCCAGTCGGCCGTGCCCTCGCGCGTCTCGTCCAGCCGCCGCCGCTCGGCGGTGGGCGGCGCGGCCCCGGGAGTGTCGGCAGCCATCAGTACAGCGTCACCTGCTGGGTGAGCCCGCCGTCCACGTAGTAGGTGCTCCCGGTCACGTACTCGGCGTCGTCGCTGGCGAGGAAGACGGCCACCCCCGCCACCTCCTCGGGCCGGCCGAAACGTCCCCAGGGGATCTCGCTGACGGCGTTCTTCATCGCCTCCGGGTCCTCCAGCACGTACCTGTTGATGGGGGTGGCGATGGCGCCGGGGGCGATGTCGTTGACGTTGATGCGGTGCGGCGCCAGCTCCATCGCCAGGTTGCGCATCATCATCCGGATCGCTCCCTTGGAGGCGCAGTACGAAGTGTAGCCGGGGAAGGGGATGTCCTCGTGCACCGACGAGACGAAGATCAGCTTCCCGCCCGTGCCCTGCTTCACCATCTCGCGGGCGGCGGCCTGGCTCACCACCATCGCGCCGTACAGGTTCACGTCCAGCACCCGGTGCCACTCCTCGTCGGTCTGCTCCAGGAAGGGGCGCTTGATCTCGATCCCCGCGTTGTTGACGGCGATGTCGATCCGCCCGAACGCCGCCACCGTCTCGGCCACCATGCGCTCCACGTCCTCGCGCCGGCTCACGTCGGCCTCCACCGCGATCCCCCGGGTCCCGAACCCCTCCACCGCCCGCTTCGCCGCCGCCTCGTCGGGCGGACTCCCGGGGCGGTAGTTGACGCAGACGTGCGCGCCCTCGGCCGCGAACCGGGCCGCGATGGCTTCGCCGATCCCGCTGCTGGCGCCCGTGACGAGCGCGACCCTGTCTTTCAAGCGCATCCGGACCTCTCCGCGGTGGGGTGGGGATGAACAAGGCGAAAGGAAGACGACCGCGCGGCGGCGCGGCGGTCCCGGTAGAGATACGTCGCTCCCTGGTCTCCCGCAAACCGCCCGCCGCGGCTGGACTCTCCGGGCCCCGTCCGTTTCCGCGGCCCGTAAATTGAAAAGAGGCTCGGGAAGGTGGCCCGCCGCCCCGGTCCGCCCCCCGTCGTTGTGCGCCGGCACCCCCATCCGAAAGTCCATGGCAAGCTTCGCCCAGCTCCGTGACAGGCACCTGCGTCCTCTTTTCCGCCGCCTCCAGGGGGAGCGGCGCGCGCACCGGTCCGGCGGACGCCGGTTTTCCGACCGCGAGCCCAACCGCGGGTGGCGGCCGGTGCTCCTCCTCACCTTGGCAGTGGCGGGGGTGGACTGGGCGGTCAAGGCCATCGTCGTCGCCACCCGCCCCGTCGACAGCTTCGTGGAGGTGCCGGGGGGGCGCGTCGCGCTGTGGCACGTCCACAACCACGCCATGATGCTCGGGCTGTGGGAAAGCTACCCGCTCGGCGTCCGCAAGGTGATCGCCGCGGGGGCGTCCCTGCTCGCCTTCCTGATCGTCTTCCAGGTGGTCGGGCGGGCGCACCGCCTCCGCGCCGGGGAGAGAAGGTGGGCGTGGACCTTCGCCGGGCTCGCCTTCGGGGGGATGCTGGGGAACCTGGGGGAGCGCGTGATCCACTGGTGGGTCACCGACTACCTGTCGCTCCGCTGGGGCGACGTCTGGCTCCCGCCCGGCAACGTCGCCGACCTGGCGCTCTTCGTCGCCCTCCCCATGGCGCTCCCGGTGATGGTCTTCGAGCTGCGCGCCCGCATGCGCCGTGGCAGGGAGGCGCGGGACGGCGCGCTCGCCGCGTACCCGGCCCCCCCGGCGCAGGCCTGAGCCGCGCCGCGACCTCCGCGCCGCTGGCGGGGTACGAGGTGCGGCTGGTAGCTTTGTCGTCCTGGCGGGACGGCGCGCGACGTGATCCGGGAGAGGGCCTTGGAAGGGAAGAAGCAGCGACTCAGGGAGATCCTGCGGGAGTGCGGCTCGGTGGTGGTGGGGTACAGCGGAGGGGTGGACTCCGTGTTCCTCGCCCGCGTCGCGGTCGAGGTGCTGGGACGCGAGAACGTCCTGGCCGTGACCGGGAAGAGTGACAGCATCGCCTCGTGGATGGAGGACACCGCCCGCGAGGTGGCGGAGCGCTTCGGGATCCCCTGGGTGGAGGTGGAGACGGAGGAGATGCGGGACCCCCGCTACGCCGCCAACCCCAGCAACCGCTGCTACTTCTGCAAGTCGGAGCTGTGGACCCGGCTCGACGCCGTCGCGGCGGAGCGCGGCTTCCGGGTGGTCCTCGACGGCTCCAACGCCGACGACGTGGGCGACCACCGCCCCGGCGCCGTGGCTGCCCGGGAAAACCGGGTGCGCTCCCCGTTGCTGGAGGCCGGGCTGACCAAGGCCGAGATCCGCGCCTGGTCGCGCGAGCTTGGCCTCCCCACCTGGGACCAGCCCGCCGCCCCCTGCCTGGCCTCGCGGCTCCCCTACGGAATGGCGGTCACCCCCGAGCGATTGCGGCAGGTGGAGGCCGCGGAGCTGGGGCTACGCGGCCTCGGCTTCCGCGACTTCCGCGTCCGGCACCACGGCGCCGTCGCCCGGCTGGAGGTGGACCCCGCCGAGCTGCCGCGCGTGGCCCCGCTGCGCCGGGAAATCCACGCCGCCGTGCAGAATGCCGGGTTCGGGCGGGTCCTCCTCGACCTGCAGGGGTACCGACGCGGGGCGCTGAACGAGGGGCTCCCCGCCGCGCAGCTCGTCCAGCTCGGGGGCGCCCGGTGAGCGACGAGCGGGTCGCACGGGCCGCCGCCCTGCTCGCGGAGCGCGGGCTCCGCGGCGAGGTGGCGGTGGAAGGGCACGAGGCGGAGATCGCCGCCGTCCGCGTCCCCGCCGCCGAGTGGGAGCGGATCGCGGGGGAGGAGGGCGCCGCCCTCGCCGACGAGCTGAAGCGGCTCGGCTTCCGCTACGTCGCCCTCGACCTCGAGCCGGCGGACTGACCTCCGCATGGACGGCACGGTCTACCTCGACTACGCCGCGACCTCGGCCGTCCGGCCGGAGGCGGTGATCGAGGCCGTGGCCGCCTACCTGCGCGACGTCGGCGCCACGCCGGGACGGGCCGGGCACCGCCGCTCCGTCGAGGCGGGGCGGGTGGTGCTCCGCTGCCGCCGCGCGCTGGCCGAGCTGTTCGGGATCGCCGGGGACCCCGGCCGGGTCACCTTCCAGCCCAGTACCACCCAGGCGCTCAACGTCGCCCTTCGCGGGGTGCTCCGCCCCGGCGACCGGGTGGTGCGCACCGCCTACGACCACAACGCGATCCGCCGTCCCGTCGCCGCGCTCCGCGCCCACGGCGTGCGCGAAACGGTGCTGTCCGGCTCCCGGGCTGGCGGGATCGACCCCGACGAGGCCGCCCGCGCCCTGGCCGGCGACGGGGCGCCCGCCCGCCTCCTCGTCCTCCCCCACGCCTCCAGCGTACTCGGCACCGTGCTCCCGGTGGCGGAGCTGGCCGCGCTCGCCCGCGAGCGGGGGACGCTGGTGCTGCTGGACGCCGCGCAGAGCGCCGGGCACCTCCCGGTGCGGGTGGACGAGCTGGGGGTGGACCTGCTCGCCTTCGCCGGGCACAAGGGGCTCCTCGGGCCGCAGGGGACGGCCGGGCTCTGGGTGCGCGAGGGGGTGGAGGTGGAGCCGCTGCTCCTGGGCGGGACGGGGGGTGATTCCTCGCCCGAGGGGATGCCCGCCGCGCTCCCCGACCGGCTGGAAGCGGGGACGCTGAACGGTCCCGGGATCGCGGGGCTCCTCGCCGGGGTACGCTGGCTCCTGGGGGAAGGGATCGAGGCGGTGCGCGCCCGGGAGGTGGATCTCAAGGCGCGGCTCCACGCCGGGCTTTCGGCGACGCCCGGGGTGCGGGTCCTTTCCCCCGCCGCGCCGGAAGGGGTGGGGATCGTGACCGTCGCCGCGGAGGGGACCGGGGCGCACGAGCTGGCGCGCCGGCTCGACCGCGAGCACGGGGTCCTGACGCGCGCCGGGCTGCACTGCGCCCCGGAGTCGCACGGGGTGCTCGACACCCGCGGCGAGGGCGCGGTCCGCTTTTCCATCGGCTGGGCGACCACGGCGGCGGAGGTCGACCGCGCGCTGGACGCCGTCGCCGCCATCTGCGCCGGGCCCGCCGGGGCGGCGCGCTCCGGACACAACTTGCAGGGAGGAAGTCCCATGGAGGACACGGCATGACCTCACGACGCCGGGGCGGCCTGCTCGGCACGCTGGTGCTGCTGGCGGTGGTGCTGGGAGCGGGATGGCTCTTCCGCGACCGGATCGCCGGGATGCTCGGCGGCGGACGGGAAAAGATCGCCACCACGGTCTCGCCCGAGTCGGCGGCGCTCGCCGAGGCCAAGATCAAGAAGCTGCAGGAGGACGGCCAGACCGTCCGCCTCTCGGACGCGGAGTTGACCAGCCTGATGCGCTACCGCTTCCGCGACCGGATCCCCGGCGACATCTACGCCCCCGCGGTCGCCTTCCGGGGCGACACCGTCCGCATGCAGGGGCGGGTGCCGAGCGACCGGCTCCCCGACGTCCCGGAGCTGGGGCGGGTGCGCGCCTTCCTCCCCGACACCGCCGACGTGGACATCATCGGGCGGCTGAGGGCGCGCGAGTCCGGTCGGTCGGCCTTCCAGGTGGAGCGGATCATCTTCGCCGGGATCCCCATCCCCCCGCGCTTCTACCCGAAGGCGCTGGAGCAGATGGGGCGCCGCGACGAGCCCGGGCTGCCGGGCGACGCCTACGCCTTCAAGCTCCCGGACGGGGTGGGATCCGCGCGGGTGGAGGGCGGGTATCTGGTACTCTCGCCCTCGCAATGAACCGATAGGAGACGGATGGCACGCATTCTGGTGGTGGACGACGAGCAGGGGATCCGGCACGTCCTGGCCCAGCTCCTGGAGTACGAGGACCACGAGGTGCGGGCGGCGGGGAGCGCCGGCGAGGCGCTGACGATCTTCCCGGAGTTCCAGCCCGACCTGACCTTCATGGACGTCAAGATGGCCCGGATGGACGGGCTGGAGGCGCTGACCCGGATCCGTGAGATCGACCCCGCGGCGCTGGTGGTGATGATCAGCGGGCACGGCACCATCGAGACGGCGGTGGAGGCCACCCGGCGCGGCGCCTACGACTTCCTGGAAAAGCCGCTCGACACCGACCGCATCCTCCTGGTGCTGCGCAACGCCCTGCACCAGCGCGGGCTCCTGGCCGAGAACGCGCGGCTGCGCGGCGAGGTGGAGGGGCGCCACCAGATCGTCGGGAAGAGCTTCGCCATCCGCCAGCTCCTGGAGCGGGTGGAGCGGGTGGCGCCCACCGACGCGCGCGTCCTGGTCACCGGCGAGAACGGGACCGGGAAGGAGCTGATCGCGCGGGCGGTGCACCGCCTTTCCCCGCGCGCCAACGCCCCGTTCATCGAGGTCAACTGCGCCGCCATCCCGACCGAGCTGATCGAGTCGGAGCTGTTCGGGCACGTCAAGGGGAGCTTCACCGGCGCCATCGAGGACCGGGCGGGGAAGTTCGAGCTGGCGCACGGGGGGACGCTCTTCCTGGACGAGATCGGCGACATGTCGCTGGCCGCGCAGGCCAAGGTGCTCCGCGCGCTGCAGGAGGGGCTGGTGACGCGGGTCGGCGGGGCCAAGCCGGCCCGGGTGGACGTGCGGGTGCTCGCCGCCACCAACAAGGACCTGGAGGAGGAGATCCGCGGCGGGCGCTTCCGCGAGGACCTGTTCTACCGCCTCAACGTGATCCCCCTGCACGTCCCGCCGCTGCGCGAGCGCCGCGAGGACATCCCGCTCCTGGTGCAGCACTTCATGGCGCTGGGGACGCGCGAGGGGGCGCTCCGGCCGCGCGCCCTGGCTCCCGAGGCGATGGACCGGCTGCAGCGGCTCGACTGGCCGGGGAACGTCCGCGAGCTGCGCAACACCATCGAGCGGCTGCTGATCCTGGCCGCGCGCGACACCATCACCGCCGACGACGTGGACCTCCTGGTCACCGGGCAGGCGCGCGGCGGCGGGATCTCGTCCGACATCCTGGGGTCACGCACCTTCGCCGAGTTCAAGGAGGCGGCGGAGCGCGCCTTCATCCTCCAGAAGCTGCGCGAGAACGACTGGAACGTGTCCGAGACGGCGCGCATCCTCGACATGCCCCGCTCCAACCTGTACAAAAAGATCGAGCGCTACGAGCTGGTGCGGGAGGACTGAGACGGGTGAGCGGACACGGCTTCACGGCGTGGGCGGTGCTGGCGCTGGCCTGGTTCGCCGGCGCCTTCGGGGGCGGGGCGGCGCTCGCCTGGCTGTACAAGCGCCTGCACCCTCAGCTCGCCTTCTACAAGCTGTGGGCGCTCTGGACGATGCTGCTGGCGGGGGTGGCGGCGCTAGTGATCGGGTGGGGGTGGGTGTAAGAAAGTCGGACGATGTCCAGCGAAGGGCCGGGATCCCGCGTGGGTCCCGGCCCTTTTCGCGTGCTGCCGCCCCGGGTGCGCCGCGGTATGGAACCTGCCCTGTACCCTCTCCCCGCTCGAACGGGCGGGACCGGTGAAGGACGGGCCGGAAGGGGGCGCGCTGCTCCCTCCCGGCGCTCGCCGGTTTCCCAGACAGGGAGGCGCCATGGACATCCTGCTCGCGGACGACCGCTCTCCCGGCGCGCGCATGCTCCCGTCGGTGATCGAGGCGCTCGGACACCGCGTGGTCGGGCCCGTGAGCGGGGCCCGGGAGGCGGTCCTCCTGGTCCGGCAGCGGAAGGTGGACCTGGTGATCCTGGCGGTGGAGGACGCCGCCGCGGCGGCCGAGGAGATCAGCGGGGCGCGGCTCCTCCCCATCGTGGTGGTCACCGCCCGGAGCGATTCCGGGGTGGCGGAGCGGGCGGCGCACCTCCCGGTGTTCGCCTGCCTGGCCGAGCCGGTCCCCGCCGAGGAGCTGGATCCCGCCATCCGCCTGGCGCGGGCGCGCTTCGACGAGGCCAGCGTGCTCCGCTCGCGCGTCGCGGAGCTGTCTCGGCAGGCCGAGGGGCGCCGCACCGTGGAGCGCGCCAAGGGGATCCTGATGGAGGTGCGCGGCCTGTCCGAGGACGAGGCCTACCGCCTGCTGCGCCGCGAGAGCCAGAACCGGGGGAAGTCGCTGGCCGAGGTCGCCGGCACCGTCGTGTCGATGGAAGGGGTGTTCCGCGCGGGTGCGCGCCGGACGCCGCACGGAGGGGTGGAGAAGCGTGCCGGATAGCGGGGCGGGGCGCCGCCTGGAGCTGGTGGCGGTAGGGCCGGTGGACGCGGGGCTCCTGGCGGAGCTGGGGCGGGAGCTGGACCGGCGGTTCGGGACACGCTCCTTCCGTGGCCCCCCGCTCCCCCTCCTGGACGAGTGGCGGGACCCGGGGTCGGGGCAGTACCACTCCGGATCCATCGTAGACGCGCTGATCGCCCGCGCCGACGCGCTCGGCACGGACGGGTCGCGCCTCTGGTCGCTGGCCGTCGCGGACGTGGACCTGTACGCGCCGGACCGGACCTTCGTCTTCGGCGAGGCCACGGTGGGCGGGTGCTGCGCCGTGATCGGCCTGGCGCGCCTCCGCCCCGCAGGGCGCGACCCGGCGCTCTTCCGGGAGCGGGTGCTGGCCGAGGCGGTCCACGAGCTGGGACACGTCGCCGGGCTGGACCACTGTCCGGACCCCGGGTGCGTAATGCACGTCTCGCGCGAAGCCATCGACACGGACCGAAAAGGTACCGAATTCTGCTCTCCTTGCACCGACGCGCTCGCGCGACTGGTCGTGAATCATGCTGCTTGATATCGCGTTGCCCGTTCGTTACCTTGGGACTCTCGCTCGTGCTTCCGCCGCTCCTCCCGGCCGACGCAAACTCCTCTTCTGCACCGACCGTACGGGATTGCCCGTGACAGATCCCGCTTCTCCACGCTCCCTCC
>JAFAYN010000533.1 GCA_019240375.1 Gemmatimonadota bacterium | reverse complement strand
GGACGATCTCCGCGGCGTCGCGGAAGGTGAACTCGTGGTTCAGCTGCAGACGGTAGGTGGACACGGGGACGCGGCCGTCGCGCCCCGACGGGTGGGAACCCCTGGCTGTATGATCCGACACGATGCTCTGCGGGAATGACGTGAACGGGAAGCGCGCCCTCGGCGCGGGCGACCCGGCATAGCAAGAAGCGCGCGCACCCGAGCCCCGGGGACAGACCTCCCCCGGGCGCCCCACTGACACCCACGCGCGGCCGGCACGGCCGCCTTCCACGCCCCGGACCTGAGCTCGATGCCCTCGGAGACCAAGAAGAGCCGCTTTCCCCGCGTCCCCGGATTCCTGGAGTCGGCCACCACCGCCTGGCCCGGGCGCCCCTACCCGCTCGGCGCCTCGTGGGACGGGAAGGGGACCAACTTCGCCGTCTACTCGGAGCCCGCGTGGGAGGTGGAGCTGTGCATCTTCGCCTCCCCGTACGACGCCGAGCCGACCGAGACGTACCGGCTCCGCGAGCGCACCAACTTCGTCTGGCACGGCTACGTCCCCGACGTGGGGCCCGGCACCTACTACGCCTACCGCGTCAACGGCCCGTACGACGTGGCGCGGGGGGTGCGCTGCAACCCCTTCAAGCTGCTGATGGACCCGTACGCCCGCGCCGTAGCGGGGCGGGTGAACTGGGACGAGCGCCCCTGGGCATACATCCGCGACCAGCCCGGCGAGGACTGGGTGCTGGACGACGAGGACGACGCCGCGGGGATCCCCAAGGGGGTGGTGATCGACGACGCCTTCGACTGGGAGGGCGACGTGCCGCCGCGCATCCCCTGGCACGAGACGGTGATCTACGAGGCGCACGTCAGGGGGCTCACCCGGCTGCACCCCGACGTCCCCGAGGAGCTGCGCGGCACCTACGCGGCGGTGGCGCACCCGGCCGTCATCGAGCACCTGCGGTCGCTGGGGATCACCGCGCTGGAATTGCTCCCGGTGCACGAGATCGCCGACGAGTACTTCCTGGTGGAGAAGGGGCTCCGCAACTACTGGGGGTACAGCTCCATCGGCTACTTCGCCCCGGCCGGGCGGTACGCCCACGCCCGCGGCTACGGCGACCAGGTGCGCGAGTTCAAGGAGATGGTGAAGGCGCTGCACCGGGCGGGGATCGAGGTGATCCTGGACGTGGTCTACAACCACACGGCCGAGGGGAACCACCTGGGGCCGACGCTCTCGTTCAAGGGGTTCGACAACCGCACCTACTACCGCCTGATCGGCGACAACCCCCGGTTCTACATGGATTACACCGGGACGGGGAACTCGCTGAACATGCGGCACCCGCAGACGCTGACGCTGGTGATGGACTCGCTGCGCTACTGGGTGCAGGAGATGCACGTGGATGGCTTCCGCTTCGACCTGGCCGCCACGCTGGCGCGCGAGCTCCACGAGGTGGACCGCCTGTCGGCCTTCTTCGACGTGATCCACCAGGACCCGGTGGTCTCGCAGGTCAAGCTGATCGCCGAGCCGTGGGACGTGGGCGAGGGCGGGTACCAGGTGGGGAACTTCCCCGTGCTCTGGGCAGAGTGGAACGGGAGGTACCGCGACACGGTGCGCGCCTACTGGCGCGGCGACCCGGGGACGCTGGGCGAGCTGGGGTACCGGCTGACCGGCTCCAGCGACCTGTACGAGGACGACGGGCGGCGCCCGCACGCCAGCATCAACTTCGTGGTCGCGCACGACGGCTTCACCCTGAACGACCTGGTCTCGTACAACCACAAGCACAACGAGGCCAACGGCGAGGGGAACCACGACGGGGACAACCACAACCTGTCGTACAACTTCGGGGTGGAGGGGCCCACCGACCGCCCGGACATCGTGCGGCAGCGCGAGCGGCAGAAGCGCAACTTCATGGCGACGCTCCTCCTGTCGCACGGGGTCCCGATGATCTGCGGCGGCGACGAGATGGGGCGCACCCAGGGCGGTAACAACAACGCCTACTGCCAGGACAACGAGATCTCCTGGCTGCGCTGGGAGCTGACCGACGCCGACCGCGAGCTGCTGGAGTTCACCCGGCGGGTGGCGGAGCTGCGGCGCGAGCACCCCGCCTTCCGCCGGCGCAAGTTCTTCCGCGGGCGCGCGATCCGCGGCTCCGAGGCCAAGGACGTCACCTGGATCCGCCCGGACGGCCGCGAGATGACCGACCAGGAGTGGAACTCCGGCTTCGTCCGGGCCTTCGGGATGAGCCTGGCCGGCGACGCCATGGAGGAGTGGGACGACCAGGGGGAGCAGATCGTGGACGACTCCTTCCTCCTCCTCTTCAACGCGGACGGCGGCTCCATCGACTTCACCCTCCCCGTCCTCGCCGACACGGCGGCGTGGGAGGTGGTGCTGGACACCAACGAGCCCGGCCTGGCGGAGGGCGAGCGGTCCTTCCCGGCCGGGAGGGAATACACACTGGAGGGGCGGACGATGGTGGTGCTCCGCGCCCGGAGGGAAGAGCGTATGAGCACGGTGGTATCGACGCGTCGGGTGGGCGCCCGGATCGAGGGCGCCGAGGTGGAGTTCCGGGTGTGGGCCCCGGGGCACCAGCGGGTGGACGTGGTGGTGTACGGCTCCCGCGGCGAGAGCGTGTACACCATGGGCTCGGAGGGGGAGGGGTACTTCGCGGCGCGGGTGTCCGGGATCGGCGCCGGGGCGCGCTACCGCTACCGGCTGGACGGGGGGGACGCCTTCCCCGACCCCGCCTCCCGCTCGCAGCCCGAGGGGGTGCACGGCCCCTCGGAGGTGGTGGACCCCGCAGCCTTCGCCTGGAGCGACGAGGAGTGGCGCGGGATCCCGCTGGAGGAGATGGTGATCTACGAGGTGCACGTGGGGACGGTGACCCCGGAGGGGACCTTCGACGCGCTGGTGGGGCGGCTGGACGACGTCGCGGAGCTGGGCGTCACCGCGCTGGAGATCATGCCGGTGGCCGAGTTCTCCGGCGAGCGCGGGTGGGGGTACGACGGGGTCGACCTGTTCGCCCCCTTCCACGCCTACGGCGGGCCGGAGGGGCTGCGGCGGCTGGTGGACGCGGCCCACGCCCGCGGGCTCGCCGTGGTGCTGGACGTGGTGTACAACCACTTCGGGCCGGAGGGGAACTACCTTCCCGCCTTCACCAGCGGGAAGATCTTCACCGAGCGGCATCACACCCCCTGGGGCGCCGGGATCAACTACGACGGCGAGGGGAGCGCGGCCGTGCGCGAGTTCGTGGTGCAGAACGCGCTGCACTGGGCGCACGAGTACCACGTGGACGGGCTGCGGCTGGACGCCACCCACGCCATCCTGGACGACTCGCCCACGCACCTGCTCACAGAGCTGGCGACGCGGGTGCGCCGCTCGCTCCCCGAGGGGCGGCACTTCGTGCTCATGGCCGAGGACGAGCGCAACGAGCGCCGGCTGGTCACTCCGGTGGAGGAGGGCGGGGTGGGGATCGACGCGGTGTGGGCCGACGACTTCCACCACCAGGTGCGGCGCGGCGCGGCAGGCGACAGCGAGGGGTACTTCGCCGACTACACGGGGACGGCGGTCGACCTGGCGGGCACCCTGGTGCGCGGCTGGTTCTACGAGGGGCAGCGCTCCGCCAACCGGGGCGAGCCGCGCGGGACCCCCTCGGCGGGGATCCCGCCGCAGCGCTTCGTGCACTGCATCCAGAACCACGACCAGGTGGGGAACCGGGCGATGGGCGACCGCCTGAGCGACGGCGTCCCCCTCCCGGTGTACCGCGCCGCCTCGGCGCTCCTCCTCCTGTCGCCGTACACCCCGCTCCTCTGGATGGGGCAGGAGTGGGCCGCCACCACCCCGTTCCTGTACTTCACCGACCACCCCGAGGAGCTGGGGAAGCTGGTGACGGAGGGGCGCCGCTCCGAGTTCGGGCACTTCTCCGCCTTCGCCGACCCGGAGATGCGCGAGCGGATCCCCGACCCGCAGGCCCCCGCCACCTTCGAGCGCTCGAAGCTCCGCTGGGACGAGCGCGACCGGCCGCCGCACTCCGGGGTGCTGGCGCTGTACCGCGAGCTGCTGAAGCTGCGCCGCGAGGAGCCCGCGCTGCGCGAGCGGGGGCGCGACTCCTTCCGGGCGCTGGCGCTGGGAGAGACCGGGGTGGCGCTGCGCCGCCAGGCGGCCGGCGGGGAGACCCTCCTGCTGGTGGCCTCGCTGTCGGGGCCGCTGCGGGTGGACACCGCCGCCCACGGTGAGACCGTGGCGCCGGCGGACGGCGGCTGGGAGCTGCTGCTCTCCACCGAGGAGGCTCGCTTCGGCGGGGTGGGGGAGGGCGAGGTGGCGCGGCTGGGGGAGGACGGAACCCTGGAGCTGGCCGGTCCGGGGGCGGTGGTGCTGCGGAGCGCGTGACGCCCGTTCGCACTTTTCGTCCCTCGTGGAACTGTACTTGTTTCACGGGGTAAGGGATCGCATAACGGCGGAGTGCAGCACGCTCCGCCCGGCTGGAGGCAGCGGAGCGCGCCCGCTCCGCCCCTCCCCCGGGCCGGTGGCCCGCCGTACGACCTCTCTCGTAGCCGGACCCCGGCCCGGCCCGAGCAGCACCGCGACCATTACGCACAGGGGAGGATCGACCGGATATGAACGCGAACAACCTGAACCGGGTAAACCTCAGCGATCTGCAGGTCAAGCGAAACGAGCACCCCGACTGGCCCACGGGCGCCGAGCGCATCCCCGACGCCGGGGAACAGGTCTTCTGCGTCGAGGGCGTCGCGGAAGTGGTCAAGGTGCTCGGACGCACGGGCGACGGGAGCCGCCTGCTGGAGCTGAAGCTGGTGGACGACCCCAAGGCCAAGCCGTTCTACGCCGCCGCCTCCAACGTGCTGGTCCACCCCGCCCAGGCTGCCTGAGACCCGGTCAGAGTTTCGCGTGAGCCAGAGAAAGCGCCGCCCCGGCAACGATGCCGGGGCGGCGCTTCGGTTTTCAGGGTCCGGGGCCTGGTCAGCCGCGGGTCGGGCCGGTGGGCCCGGGGAGGGTGAAGGTGAAGGTGCTCCCCTCGCCGGGGCGGCTCTCCACGCCGATGCGCCCGCCGTGCGCCTCCACGATCTTGCGGGCGATGGCGAGCCCCAGCCCAAGCCCCTGCCGGTCGCCGCGCCTGGCCTGCCAGAAGCGGTCGAACAGGTGGGGGATGTGCTCCGGGGCGATCCCGATTCCGGTGTCCGACACCGAGAAGCGCACCACGCCCTCCGTCCACGACCCGTCTAGCGTCACCTGGCCCCCTTCCGGGGTGAAGCGGATCGCGTTTCCCAGCAGGTTGGAGAACACCTGCAGCACCCGCCCCCGGTCGGCGTGCAGCGGCGGGAGCCCTTCCGCGAGCCGTGCCTCCAGCCGCACCCCCTTGCGCGCGGCGAGCGGCTGGAACATGTCCATCACCCCCGCCACCAGCGGCTCCACCGGGATCGCCTCGCGGTTCAGGACCGGGGCGCCCGACTCCAGCGAGATCACCTCCACCAGGTCCTGGATCAGGTGCGTCATCTGCTCGGCCGAGCTGCGGATCACCTGCACCTGCTTGCGATCGCGCTCGGTCCACTCCTCCGTGCCCGAGAAATCCTCCAGGATGGTGGAGCCCAGGAGGATGGCGTTGAGCGGGTTGCGCAGGTCGTGCGAGACCACCGCCAGGACGTCGTCGCGGGCGCGGGCCGCCTGGCGTGCCTCCTCGTACAGCCGGGCGTTGTCCACCGCCAGCGCCGCGCGGCGGGCCAGCTCCGTCGCCACCTCCAGGTCTTCCGGGCCGTAGGCGGGGCCACCGGTGCGCGCGAAGGCCAGGGTCCCCAGCGTGCGCCCCCGCGCGTGCAGCGGCACCACCATGGCCGAGGCCAGCCCCAGGTCGCGCAGCATCTCCAGGTGCTCGGCGTCCCCTTCGGCGATGGCGCGGAGCAGCGCGTCGGGGATCGCGGGAAGTAGCTGCGGCTCGCCGGTGCGCAGGGTGCGCACCACCGGGTGCGGCCCCTCGGGGTTCACCCCGAAGCGGCGGAACAGCCCGCGCACGATCTCCACCCGCACCGGGTCGGTGTGGGCCGCGCCGAGCGCGCGGATCTTCCCCCCCTCCTCCACGTGCACCACGCAGTAGTCGGCGAGGGTGCCCGCGCACAGCTCCGCGATGCGCTGCATGGTGCGGGCGTAGTCCAGCGAGTCGGACAGGATCTCGCCCACCTGCCCCAGGAAGCGCTCCGTGCGCTCGCGGCGCTTCCGCTCCGACACGTCGTGGAAGGCGCTCACCGCCGCCACGATGGCCCCGTCGCTCCCGCGCACCGGGGCCGCGTCCACCGACAGGGTGGTGGTCGTTCCGTCGCCGCGGCGGTAGTGCATCTCCTCCTGGTGCACCGTCTCGCCGGCGAGGAGGGCGCGCACCGTGGGGTACTCCTCCACGCGGTACGGGGTGCCGTCGTCGTGCAGGGCGCCGAACTGCGCGTAGCGGGTGTAGTCGTCGGCGGGGAGGAGCGAGTGCCCAAGGATCCGCTCCGCCTCCCGGTTGTGGAGGAGGAGCTTCCCGTTAGGCGCCTGCGAGATGGACACCCCGGCGGGCATCTGACGCACCACCGCTTCCAGGAAGGCGCGCTCGGTGGACACCTCGTCCACCAGCCGCTCGCGCTCCGTGCGCGCGACCTGCTGCTCGGTGACGTCGCGGAAGTACACCGCCAGCCCCTCCTCGGACGAGGGGTAGACCCGGAACTCCAGCCACGCCGCCTGCGGAGCGTAGAACACCTCCAGCTCCCCCACCTCGTGCCCATCGCGCGCGCGCCGCAGCTCGCGGTACAGCAGGGGGTGCTCGTCGGCGCGGAAGGCTTCCCACACGCTGCGCCCCAGCAGCTCCTCGCGCCCGCGCTGGAGGGTGGCCTCGGCGCTCCGGTTCACGTAGGCGAAGCTCATCCGCGCGTCCAGCGCGAAGAAGCCGTCGGTGATGCTTTCCAGGATCCCCGCGATCCGCTCCTGCGCCGTCTCGGCGGCTTCGCGCCGGGCCTGCTCGGCGGCGAGGAGGCGGGCGGCCTGCTCGGCCGCGCGCCG
>JAFAYN010000451.1 GCA_019240375.1 Gemmatimonadota bacterium | reverse complement strand
GTCAGGAAGCCGGTGGCCACCAGCTCGCCGTGCAGGCCGGCCGGGGGATTCCAGGTCGCGGAAAAGGTGCGGGTCTCGCCCGCGGCCAGCGTTTCCGAGCGCAGCGCCTGCGTGAACATCCGGTCGCCGGACCAGCGCCACAGCTCGCGGCCGTCCTGCTGCACCACGAAGTCGAACGACTGCCCGCTGGAAAAGTCGAGCGCCATGGGCTGCGTCCCGGCGTTGGTCACCTGCAGGACGAAGCGGACGCTGTCGCGCGTGGGCTGTACCTGGAGCGACGAGACCAGCGTCCCGGAGCGGACCTGGCCGGGAGTCTCCGGCATCTGGGGCATCGCGGTACGCTCCGCCGGGGGGGCGTTGGCCGTGCAGGCGGCGATCCCCGCGAGCACCAGGGGGATGAACAGCGTCGAGGCGGGCTTGCGCATGACGATCGGCGTTGCGGGGACCGTGGCCCGGAGCGTTCCGGGCCCCTGGCATGAGGCCGGGTCCGCTCGAAAATCGCAAGATAGAGGCCGGGGTTCCGGAGCGTCAAGCAAGGGGTGGGCCAGGGGCGCTCGACGTGCTTGCGAAAAATTTCACAAGCTCCTATATTGGCCGTCGAACGAGCCACGGAAGCGGAAAACGCGAGATGCGACATGGCCCCTGACCCGCGCGACCCGAAGCGAGACAGGGCTCCGATCCCGGGGCCGGCGGAGTTCATGGGGATCGGTTTCCAGTTCGTCGCCGCGATCCTGATCTTCCTGTACGTGGGGCGCTGGCTGGACGCCAGGCTGGGGACCTCGCCCTGGCTCCTGATCCTCGGGGTGTTCACGGGCTTCGGAGCGGCGATGTACTCCATGGTCCAGAAGCTCAACCGGAGGGGCGGGCCCCCGAAGCGCGGCCCGGAGGACGGGCGGTGAAGCGCCCCGGGGTGGTGTTCCCGGCGCTGGTGGTGGCCGTCTCGGCGCTGGTCGCCCTGGTGGGGATTGCGACGGTGCGGCCGGAGTGGCGGACCGGGGTGGCGGTGGGGACGGGGATCGGGTGCGTCTTCCAGCTACTCAGCTTCTGGGCGATGCTGGCGCTCTTCCCCGGGCAGCAGCTCCTGGCCTTCGGGCTGGGGATGCTCGGACGCTTCGCCCTGGTGGCCCTGGCCGCGCTGGTGATGCTCCCCCTGACGGGGCTCCCGGCCACGCCCACGCTGCTCGCGCTGGTCTCGGTGCTGTTCGCAACGACCTTGCTGGAGCCGCTCTTCCTGCGGCCGACACACGGAACAAGTAGATGATCGCTACCCTCGCAATCCTACTCGCCCTCATGGGGGCGCCCCAGGGCCAGGCCGACGCCAACGACGCCGCGGTCCAGCAGCCCGCGCAGCCGGCCGTCGAGCACGCGGTCGGCGGCACCGAGCACGCCGTCAACGAGGCCGAGGGCGGCGACGGGGAGAAGCTGGACTTCCTGCACCACATCCTGGACTCCCGCGAGCTGGAAACGCCCTGGAAGACGTACGAGCTTCCCGAGGCGGGGAGCTGGATGGTGGGGCCGCTCGACATGACCCCCACCAAGCACGTGATCTTCCTGGGGCTCGCCGGGCTCCTGACGCTGGCGCTCCTCCTCCCGGCCGCGGCCGCGGCGGGACGGGCCCGGAGCGGACGGACCTCGGGCCGGCGGCACAACGCGGTGGAGGCGCTGGTCCTCTTCATCCGCAACGAGGTGGTGATGACGAACGTCGGGCACAACGGAGCGCGCTTCGCCCCGTTCCTGCTCACGCTCTTCTTCTTCATCCTGTTCGCCAACCTGCTGGGGCTGGTCCCCTGGGGCTCCACCGCCACCGCCAACATCTCGGTGACCGCGGCGCTTGCCGTGATGACCTTCCTGGTCATCGAGATCGGGGGGATGCGGGCGCAGGGGGCTTCGTACCTGGGCACCGTCTTCTACTGGAACAAGGACCTCGCCCTCCCCATGCGGCTCCTGATGTTCGTCATCATGACGCCGGTGGAGATGGTCGGGAAGATCACCAAGCCGTTCGCCCTCGCCGTCCGCCTCATGGCGAACATGACGGCCGGCCACATCGTGCTCCTCGCGATCATCTCGCTGATCTTCGTCTTCGGCAGCTACTACATCGCGGCGGCGCCGGTGCTGATGGGCGTGGCGATCTCGTTCCTGGAGCTGTTCGTGTCGTTCCTGCAGGCGTACATCTTCACGCTGCTCTCCAGCGTGTTCATCGGGCTGATGCAGCACTCGCATCACTGAGCCGGAATCAAGGCGCGCGCGGCCGCCCGAGCCGCGCCGGCGGAGGTCCGCTCCACCTCCGTCGTACAGTACCCGGGAGATGGGCGCCCGGGGAGGACGCCAGGCGCATGTCGCCACACGGCGTCACGGCTACCGGCCGAGCGGAGCGGTGCCCGACTTTCATCAGACTGTCCCAAGGGGGATTCCATGCTTGCCATGCAGGCTGCCACGGTTGCGAACGCGTTCCTGAACAACGGTCTCCTCGGTGCCGCCATCGGCGCCGGCCTCGCGGTGATCGGCGCCGGTCTCGGCATCGGCCTGATCGGCTCCCGCGCGATGGAGGGGATGGCCCGCCAGCCCGAGATCGCCGGCAACATCCAGACGGCCGCGCTGATTCTCGCCGCGCTCGTCGAAGGCGCGACGCTGTTCGCCATCGTGGTGGCGTTCCTGATCCAGCAGGGCGTGCTCGGCGCGATCACTCACTGATTCGCCGTACGGGTGCCGTGGGGTGTGTCCCCGCGGCATCCGAACTGACTTCTTACTCCGCTGATACCATGCGTCGCTTGCTCTTCGTTCTCCCGGCCCTGACGCTCGGCATGGCAGCCCCGCTGTATGCCGAGGAGGGCGGGCTGCTTACGCCCAACTACGGGCTGATGGCCTGGACGGTCATCATCTTCCTGATCGTGCTGGTGGTCCTCTGGCGGGCCGCCTTCCCGAAGATCCTCGGGGCCGTGGAAGCGCGCGAGCGGCACCTGGAGGAGCTCGCCGCCGGCGCCGAGCGCGACCGCGCCGAGGCCGCCGCGCTCCTGGAGGAGAACCGCCGGCTCCTGGACGAGACCCGCGCCAAGGTGCAGGCCGCAATCAACGAGAGCCGCACCGAGGCGGAGCAGATCCACGCCGGCATCCTGGCCGACGCCCGCCGCGAGCAGGAGGAGCTGCTGGCCCGCGCCCGCCGCGACATCGAGTCCGAGCGCGCCGCCGCCTTCGAGTCCGTGCGCCGTGACGCCGTGGACCTCGCCATCCGGGCCGCCGAGAAGGTGGTGCGCCGCAACCTGGACGCCGAGGACAACCGCCGCCTGGTGCGCGAGTACCTGGGCCAGCTGTCCGGGCCCGCCGTTCCGGCCGGAGCCTGACCCGTGCGCTCCGAAGTCATCGCCCGCAACTACGCGGAAACGCTCTTCGCCCTGGCCGAGCGCCACGGCGGACGCCAGACCGCCGAGGAGTACCAGCGGGCACTCGACGACCTCGCCTCGCTGCTGCAGAGCGAGCCCCGGGTCAGGCAGTTCCTGGAAACCCCGCGCATCACCGCCGAGCAGAAGAGGCAGGCGCTGCGCGCCACCCTCGCCGGCCGCGTCCCGGAGCTCTTCCTCCGCTTCGTGATGGTGCTGGTGGAAAAGCGCCGCCAGGTGCTCATCGCCTCCATCGCCGAAGCGTACCGTGACCTGGTGGATGAGGCGATGGGCCGGGTGCGCGTGTCGGTGACGGTCTCGCACCAGCCCGACGCGGCGCTGGCGGAGGACATCCGCCGAGGCCTGGAGGCCCGTCTCGGCAAGGCGGTGATCCCGCAGTTCAGCGTGGACCCGAACCTCCTCGGGGGTGTAGTGGTCCGCGTCGGCGACCAGATGCTGGACGGCTCCGTCCGCAGCCGGCTGGCGCATCTGCGCCGCCGCCTGGTCGAGAGCCACCTCCCGGAAACGGTCGCGGCGGACTGAACCTCCGCGCAGGTCGCAGGGCAGGGTAGTGAAGTCGGTGCCCAGGGAAGCAGTCCACAACATCCAAAGCCAGCGTCCCCGCTGGCCCGGAAAGGAATAGAGAGATGGCGGTCGACACCCAGCTTCGCGCGAGCGAGATCAAGAACGTGCTGCTCGGCGAGATCGAGCGGTACGAGGACGAACTCCACGCCGAGGAGATCGGCGAGGTGCTCGAGGTCAAGGACGGGATTGCCCGCATCTACGGCCTCACCGGGACCATGTCCAGCGAGATGCTCGAGATCACCTCCGAGACGGGGACGGTCTACACGGCGCTGGCGCTGAACCTCGAGGAAGACAACATCGGCGCGGTCGTCATGGGCGACTGGACCGGGATCCAGGAGGGCGACCAGTGCCGCCGCACCGGCCGCGTGCTCGACATCCCGGTCGGCCCGGCGTACCTGGGCCGCGTGGTGAACCCGCTCGGCGAGCCGGTGGACGGAAAGGGGCCGATCCCCTCCGTCGCCCGCCGCCAGGTGGACATCGTGGCGCCCGGCATCGTGCTGCGGCAGCCCGTGAAGGAGCCGATGCAGACCGGGATCAAGGCGATCGACGCGCTGATCCCCATCGGCCGCGGCCAGCGCGAGCTGATCATCGGCGACCGCGGCACCGGGAAGACGGCGGTGGCGATCGACGCCATCATCAACCAGAAGGGGCAGGGCGTCGTCTGCGTCTACGTCGCGATCGGTCAGAAGAACTCGACCATCGCGGGCGTGGTGGCCCGCCTCGAAGCCGCCGGCGCGATGGAGTACACCATCATCGTCGCGGCCTCCGCCTCCGACCCGGCCCCGCTGCAGTACATCGCGCCGTACGCCGGCACCGCGCTCGCCGAGTACTTCATGTACACCAAGGACGAGAACGGCAAGGGGAAGGCGACCCTCTGCGTGTACGACGACCTCTCCAAGCAGGCCGTGGCGTACCGCCAGATGTCGCTGGTGCTCCGCCGTCCCCCGGGGCGCGAGGCGTACCCCGGCGACGTGTTCTACCTCCACTCGCGCCTCCTGGAGCGCGCGGCCAAGCTCTCGGA
>JAFAYN010000268.1 GCA_019240375.1 Gemmatimonadota bacterium | reverse complement strand
GACGATGGCCTCCTCCAGCCCCTCCTGCCAGCGCCCCTCGCGGAAGACGCGCTCCTTGGGCGAGAAGACCAGCGAGGTCTCCTCCCACACCCCGTCGCGCAGCACGCCCAGCTCGGTGAACAGCTCGCGCACCAGCGTGGACTCCGGACCGGGGACGGGGACGTAGTGCGCCGCCCACGGGTAGGCGGACACCCCGTTCTCCCCCCAGCGCGCGTTGCCGCCGGCGCAGTCTTCCATCTCCAGCAGGACGAAGTCGCGGAACCCCCTGCGGTCCAGCTGCCACGCCGCGGCGAGCCCGGCCATCCCCCCGCCGACGATCACCACCGGGACGCGCTCCGTGCGCCGGGGCGCGGCGAAGCGGGCCCGGTCGCGCAGCAGGTGGCCACGCTGGTGCCCGTCGTCCACGAAGCCGCCGGCGATGGGCGGATCGGTCTTGGGCGCGCACCCCACCAGCGCCGCGGCGGCGATCCCCCCCGTCGCGGCCAGGAACTCCCGGCGCGACAGGGTCAACGCTCGATCTCCTTCCACTCCCGGCCGTAGTAGCGGACCAGCACCTGGTCGTTGAGGCGGTTGGCCTCGGCGGGGACGGGGAGCATGTCGCGCGGGAAGGTGAAGAGCTGCGGGACCACCGTCGGGGTGAGGAAGCGGAGCCGCGCCGGGAGACGCGTGGGCGGGGTGTACGGCCCGTGCCCCGCCAGCACGAACCCCCACTCCCCGAACGAGGGGACGTACAGGTGGTACGGGTGCGTGTCGAACCCGGCCTCGCGGAGCGTCGCGACGATGCTCCAGTACGCGGTGCGGGCGAACATCGGCGAGGTGCTCTGCACCACCGCCATCCCGTCGCGGCTGATGTGCCGGGCCAGCAGGCGGTAGAACGCGGTGGTGTACAGCTTTCCGACCGCGTAGTTGGACGGGTCGGGGAAGTCCACCACCACGAAGTCGAACATCTCCTGGTTGTGCCCCAGCCAGACGAAGGCGTCGGTGTTGATCACCCGAACCCTCGGCGATTTGAACGCGTTCTCGTTGAGCCGGGTCAATTCGCGGTGGGTGGAGAAGATCCGCGTCATCTCCGGGTCCAGGTCCACCAGCGTGACCTGCACGTCGGGGTACTTGAGGATCTCGCGCACCGCCAGCCCGTCGCCGCCGCCCAGCACCAGCACGCGCCGGGCGCCGGGGAGCGCCGCCAGCCCGGGGTGCACCAGCGCCTCGTGGTAGCGGTACTCGTCGCGCGAGCTGAACTGGAGGTGCCCGTTGAGGAAGAGGCGCAGGTCGTCCTTCCACACCGTCAGCACGATCCGCTGGTAGGGCGAGTCGCGGGTGAAGATCACCTCGTCGGCGTAGATGCTGGACTCGGCGTGGCGGGTGATGCGGTCCGCCTCCACCATCCCCGCGCCCAGCAGCGCCAGCACGGCCACCGACATCCCCTGCAGCACGCGCCGGGCGCCGAGCTGATCACGGAAGATCCAGGTGGACCAGAGCGCCACTCCGGCGTTGATGATCCCGAAGAGGAGCGCCGAGCGCACCATTCCCAGGTACGGCACCAGCAGGAGGGGGAAGAGGAGCGAGGCCCCCAGCGCGCCCAGGTAGTCGAAGGTCAGGACGTTGGACACCACGTCCTTGAACTCGAAGCGGCCGCGCAGGATACGCATCAGCAGCGGGATCTCCAGTCCCACCAGCACCCCGATCACCACCACCAGCACGTACAGGAGGAGCCGGAACGACTCCGTGTACGCGAAGGCCAGGAAGAGGAAGGTGGAGGAGAGCCCGCCCACCACGGCCACCATCAGCTCCACGGCGACGAAGCGGGCCACCAGCCCGCGCGTGACGTAGCGCGACAGCCAGCTCCCGATCCCCATGGCGAACAGGTAGGTGCCAATGACGATGGAGAACTGCGTGACGCTGTCGCCCAGCAGGTAGCTGGCGAGCGCGCCGGCCACCAGCTCGTAGATCAGCCCGCACGCCGCGATGAGGAGTACGGTGAGGAAGAGCGCGATGTGCAACGGGCTGGAGGGGCAGGGGACAGGTTACAGGGGACAGGGAGAAGGCCCCCTCCCCCAACCCCTCCCCCGCAAGCAGGGGAGGGGCTCAACGACAGTTTACGAAGGAGCCTGTAGTTCTCCCCTCTCCCCTCGTGGGGGAGGGGCCGGGGGAGGGGGGCTCGCCGACCTTCGCGAAGGAACTACCAGATCGCGGCGGCGATGATGATCGAGATCCCTATCGACATCGCGCCCACCATTACGGCGAGCGCGGTGTTGTGCTCGTCGATGATCTCCTTCCAGAGCGAGCCGGGCGTCAGGCGGTCGATCAGCATGAACGACACGATGAAGATCACGATGCCGAGCAGCGAGTAGATGAGCGCCGCGAGCAGGTGCTGCAGGAAGTCGTTGCTCATGGAAGGGATCTCACTTTCCGCCGATGTAGCGGCCGGTGCCGTAGTAGTGGGGACGGTACGCGCCCGGGTTGTCGCGTACCGAACGCGGGTTCTCCTTCACCTCGTTGGTGCTCAGCATGCTCCACCCTCGGTACTCCGCGAAGCCGAGCAGGGCCAGCACTCCCAGCCCGTAGAGCAGGTAGACGGGACTCCGTTTCAATCGTCGTCCTCCGAGGATTCAGGTGCGTAGTCGCTCTCCGCCCAGCGCGCCTTCTCGAAGCCCCACTTCTGGAGCGACATCAGGACCGGCGGGACCAGGAGGAGGAGGAACGCCAGGAAGAAGAACAGGAGCGAGGGGACGTCGCGCTCGACCCGGACCTGGTACGACACCGGGGCCGGGCCGTCCGGCGCGATGCGGAGGACGTAGCGGCCTGCCGGGACGGTGGGGATCACCACGTCGTCGTCCCGGTTCCCCTCGCTCCAGCTCTCCCCCTCGTCCACCCCGTAGTAGTAGCTCACCTCGCGGCCGAACTCGACCACCTTCCCGGTCCCCTGGTCGATGAGCGCGAAGTTGAAGTAGACCCAGTTGTTGGAAACGTCGGTGTGGAGCGCGACGTCCAGGTTGGCCGGGTGCCCGGTCAGGGTGAAGGGGGGCGTCAGCACCACC
>JAFAYN010000520.1 GCA_019240375.1 Gemmatimonadota bacterium | reverse complement strand
GGAGAGCTTCTTCGAGCTGGGGGGGCACAGTCTGCTGGCGGCGCAGGTGGTGGCGCGGGTGTGGCAGGCGTTCGAGGTGGAGGTGCCGCTGACGGAGTTCTTCGAGACCCCCACCGTGGCCGAGCTGGCCGCCCATATCGACGCGCTCCGCGGCGACGCTGTGGTCGTGGCGCCATCGCTGGTGGCGGTGGAGCGGGACGGCCCGCTGCCGCTCTCCTTCGCCCAGCAGCGGCTCTGGTTCATCGAGCAGCTGGAGCCGGGGAGCGGGACGTACAACGTGCCGCTGGCGCTGCGGGTCCGGGGCGGGCTGCGCCTGGAGGTGCTGGAGCGGACGCTGACCGAGGTCGTGCGGCGGCACGAGGCGCTGCGCACCGTGTTCACCACCGTGGACGGCGAGCCGGCTCAGATCGTTCGCGCTCCCGCGCCGGTGCGCATCCCGGTGGTCGACCTGCGCTCCCTGGGCGAGCAGGCGCGGGAGGCCGAGGCGCTGCGCCTGGCGCGCGCGGAGGCGGTGCGGCCCTTCGACCTGACGGTGGGGCCGCTGCTGCGCACGGCCGCGCTGCGACTGGGAGAGGCGGAGTGGGCGATGCTGCTGACGACGCACCACATCGTCTCCGACGGGTGGTCGGCGGGGGTGCTGGTGCGCGAGGTTTCCGAGATCTACGGCGCTCTTGGCCGCGGGGAAGAGCCTCGCCTGCCGGAGCTGCCGGTGCAGTACGCCGACTACGCCGTCTGGCAGAGGAAGTGGCTGCAGGGCGAGGTGCTGGAGGAGCAGCTGGCCTGGTGGCGCGAGCGGCTCGCGGGGGCGCCGCCGCTGCTGGAGCTCCCCACGGACCGTCCGCGCCCGCAGGTGCAGGACCCGGGCGGCGCCACGCTGGACTTCGTGCTCTCTCCGGAGCTGTCGCAGGCGCTGGAAGCGCTGTCGCGGCGCGAAGGGGCGACGCTCTTCATGACGCTGCTGGCTGGGTGGCAGGCGCTGCTGGGGCGCTGGGCCGGGCAGGACGACGTGGTCGTCGGCACCCCGATCGCCAACCGGTCGCACGTGGAGACGGAGGGGCTGATCGGCTACTTCGTCAACACGCTGGCGCTGCGCACCGAGCTTTCCGGCGACCCGAGCGTGCGTGCGCTGCTGGGGCGAGTACGGGAGGCCACGCTGGGGGCATACGCCCACCAGGAGCTGCCTTTCGAGCGCCTGGTCGAGGAGCTGGCGCCCGAGCGCAGCCTGGCGCACTCACCGCTCTTCCAGGTGCTGCTGGTGCTGCACAATCTCCAGGCGACGGAGCTGCGCCTGGGTTCGGTGGAGATGGAGCCGCTGGGGACGCGGGCCGAGACGGCCAAGTTCGACCTGACGCTCGCGGTGGACGCGGGGGAGCGGATCGCCGGGAGCGTGCAGTACCGCACGTCGCTGTGGGAGCGGGCGAGCATCGAACGCTTGGTGGAGCACCTGCGCAGGGTGCTCGGCGCGATGACGGCGAACCCGGAGCAGCGCCTTTCCGAGATCGAGCTGCTGAGCAGGGCCGAGCGCGCGGAGGTGCTGGAGGCGTGGAACGCCACCCGCGCCGACTACCCGCAGGCGTGCGTGCACGAGCTGGTCTCGGCGCAGGCCGCGCGCACCCCGGACGCGACCGCGGTGGTGTTCGAGGGCGAGTCGCTGAGCTACGCGGAGCTGGAAGCGCGCGCCAACCGCCTCGCGCACCACCTGGTCGGCATGGGCGTGGGCCCGGAGACACGCGTCGGCGTCTGCGCCGAACGCTCCGCCGAGCTGGTCGTGGCGCTGCTGGCCGTTCTCAGGGCCGGCGGCGCGTATGTGCCGCTGGATCCCTCCTACCCGGCCGAGCGGCTGGGTCACATCCTGGCCGACTCCGAAGTGCCGGTGCTCCTTACACAGGAGCGCCTGCTGGAGCGCATCCCCGCCCACAGGGCCGCGGTCGTCTGCCTGGACCGCGACGCCTGCCGCATCGCCGCCGGAAGCGTCCGGTCCCCGACGCCGGGCGCCGATCCGCGGAACCTGGCCTACGTCATCTACACCTCCGGCTCCACCGGCACCCCCAAGGGCGTCGGCGTCCCCCACGCGGCGCTCTCCAACCACACGCAGTGGATGCAGCGCGAGTTCCCGCTCTCGGCCGGTGACCGCGTGCTGCAGAAGACGCCGTTCGGCTTCGACGCCTCGGTCTGGGAGTTCTGGGCGCCGCTCGTTGCCGGGGCCACGCTGGTGGTGGCCGCGCCGGGGGTACACCGGGAGCCGGCGCGGCTCGCGCGCCTGCTGGCCGAGGCGGAGATCACGACGGTGCAGTTCGTCCCGACGCTGCTGGGAGCGCTGCTGGAGGAGGACCTGTCGGCCTGCCGGACGGTGCGGCGGGTCTTCTGCGGGGGCGAGGCGCTCCCGGCGGAGCTGGCCGCGCGCTGCCGCGCGGTGCTGGGAGCGGAGGTCGTCAACCTGTACGGCCCCACGGAGGCGTGCATCGACGCGCTCCTCGCCGTGGTCGAGGGCGTCGGGATCGGGGCGACGGCGCCGATCGGGCGGCCGGTGGCGAACACGCGGGCCTACGTGCTGGACGGGGTGGGGCAGCCGGCGCCGATCGGGGTGGCGGGCGAGCTGTACGTCGGGGGAGCGCAGCTCGCCCGGGGCTACGTGGGGCGGTCCGATCTGACGGCGGATCGGTTCGTCCCGGATCCCTTTGGCCCCGAGGCGGGGGGACGTCTGTACCGTACGGGGGACCGGGCGCGCCGGCTGGCGGACGGGACGGTCGAGTACCTCGGGCGGACGGACCACCAGGTGAAGATCCGCGGCTTCCGAGTGGAGCCGGGTGAGATCGAGGCCGTGCTGTGCGGGCACGAACAGGTGCGCGAGGCCGTCGTGTCGCTGCGGGAGGACGTGCCGGGCCGGCAGCGCCTGGCCGCCTACGTCACGGCGGAAGACCGGGTCGACGGCGCCGAGCTGCGGGCGTACCTGGCCGAGCGCCTCCCCGAGTACATGGTCCCGGGCGCCTTCGTCGTGCTGGAAGAGCTGCCGGTGACCGCCAACGGCAAGGTCGACCGGGGTGCCCTCCCCGCGCCGGAGACGGCCTCGGGAGAGGCCTACGTCGCGCCGCGCACACCGGTCGAGGAGCTCATGGCCGGGATCTGGGCGGAGGTGCTGAAGACCGGGCGCGTGGGGGCGGAGGACGACTTCTTCGCCCTCGGCGGACACTCGCTGCTCGCGACGCAGGTGGTCTCGCGGGCGCGGCAGGCCTTCGGAGTCGAGGTACCGCTGCGGGCACTCTTCGAAGCGCCCACCCTGGCGGCGCTGGCGGGGCGCGTCGAGGCGCTGCGGAGCGCCGGGGCCGGAACCGCGCCGTCGATCGAGCGACCCCTCGGCCCCCGCGAGGGGCCGCTCCCGCTCTCCTTCGCGCAGCAGCGATTGTGGGTGGTGGACCGGCTGGAGCCGGGGAGCGCCGCCTACCACCTGCCGTCGGCGCTCCGGCTGCGCGGCCCGCTGGACACCGCGGCGCTGCGGGCCAGCCTGGACGCGCTGGTGGCCAGGCACGAGTCGCTGCGGACGACCTTCGCGGAGCGGGGCGGCGTGCCCGTGCAGGTCATCCACCCGCCGGCCCCGGTGCCACTCCCCGTCCTGGACCTGCGGGAGCTGCCGGAAGCGGAGCGGGAGGCCACGCGGCTGGCCGCCGCCGAGGCGCAGCGCCCCTTCGACCTGGCGCGCGGCCCGCTGCTGCGCAGCACCCTGCTGCGCCTGGCCGACGACGACCACGTGCTCTGCTTCACCATGCACCACGTGGTCTCCGACGGCTGGAGCATGGGCGTGCTGGTGCGCGAGGTTTCGGCGCTGTACAACGCCCTTTCCCGCGGCGAGCCGTCGCCGCTGCCGGAGCTGCCGGTGCAGTACGCCGACTTCGCCCTCTGGCAGCGTGCGTGGCTCAGCGGCGAGACGCTGGAGCGGCAGCTCTCGTACTGGCGCGACCGGCTGGCGGGCGCTCCCGCGCTCCTGGAGCTCCCCACCGAGCGGCCGCGTCCCGCGGTGTCCGACCACCGCGGGGCGGTGCGCTCCCTGCGGATCGACCCCGCCGCCGCGGACCGCCTCCGCGCCCTGGGGCGGCGCGAGGGTGCCACCCTCTTCATGACGCTCCTGGCCGGCTTCGCCGTGCTCCTGAGCCGCTATTCCGGGCAGGCGGACGTGGTCGTCGGCACCCCCATTGCCGGGCGGAACCGGCGCGAGACGGAGGGGCTGATCGGCTTCTTCCTCAACACCCTGGCGCTGCGGACCGACCTGTCCGGCGATCCCACCTTCCGGGAACTGCTGGCGCGGGTGCGCGAGGCCACGCTGGGGGCGTACGCCCACCAGGACCTCCCCTTCGAGCGGATCCTGGAGGAGCTGCAGCCGGTGCGCTCGCTGAGCCACGCGCCGGTGTTCCAGGTGATGCTCAACCTGCAGAACTTCGACGAGGGGGCCACGGCGGAGCTCCAGGGGGTGCGCGGGGAGGACTTCGGTGACCCGGAAGCGCTGGCCAAGTACGACCTGACGCTCTACGCCCGCGAGGCCGGCGGCGAGATCCGCCTGGACCTGGTGTACGCGGCGGAGCTGTTCGAGGGCGCGCGGATGGAGGAGGCGCTGGACCACCTGGCGACGCTGCTGGGGGCGGTGGCCGCCGACCCGGAGCTGCACGTCTCCCGGATCCCGCTCCTGGGTGAGGCGGAGCGCGCCCAACGCTCCGTCACCGCCCGCGGGATCGGGACGGACCGGCCGTTCGAGGAGTTCGCGCGCGGGGAGATCGAGCAGACGATCCCGGCGCGCTTCGCGGCCCAGGTCCGGTTCCACCCGGACCGGCTCGCGGTGCGGACCCGGACCACCCGGCTCACCTACGCGGAGCTGGACCGCGCGGTGGAGGGCGTCGCGCGGGCGATCCTGCGCGCCCGCCCGGCCGGACCGGAGCGCGTGGCGCTCCTCTTCGAGCACGACGCCGCCATGATCGTCGGCATCCTGGGCGTACTCAGGGCCGGGAAGACCTACGTCCCCATCGACCCGCTCTACCCCCGGGAGCGCAGCGCCTACGTGCTGGAGGATTCCGGTGCAGCCGCGCTGGTCACCAACCGTACCAACCTGGAGCTGGCGCGCGAGCTGGCCGGCGGGCGCATCCCCCTGGTGGACGTGGAGGACGCCGCGGCCGAGTTCGACCTCCCCGCCGCGGCGGCGCAGGCGCTCTCTCCGGAGGAGCCTGCGTACATCCTCTACACCTCGGGGTCCACGGGGCAGCCGAAGGGGGTGGTGCAGAGCCACCGCAACGTGCTGCACTTCATCCGGGTGTACACCAACAACCTCCGCATCGGCTCCGACGACCGCCTGACGCTGTTCTCGTCGTACACCTTCGACGCGGCGGTCATGGCCATCTACGGCGCGCTCCTCAACGGCGCGGCGCTCTTCCCCTTCGACTGGCGGGAGGAGGCCGCGGCCGGCGTGGCCGGGTGGATGCGGCGCGAGGGGATCACCCTGTACCACTCCACCCCCACCGTCTTCCGCCACCTGGT
>JAFAYN010000154.1 GCA_019240375.1 Gemmatimonadota bacterium | reverse complement strand
ACTTCTACCAGCGGATCAACGACGCGGGCCACAGCCGGCTCGCCGTGGTCTGCCCCCACTGCCAGGGCGAGTTCGAGGTGGAAACCGGCGGCCTGGGGGGGTAGCCGGCTACCCCTCGGACCGGTTGTACGAGGAGGTAGCCTACGTAGCGTACTATTTCCACTGGCCGTACGAGCAGGTGATGGCCATGGAGCACCGCGAGCGGCAGCGCTGGATCGCCGAGATCTCACGGATCAACGAGCGCCTCAACGAGGAGCAGGGGCGCCGCAGGTAGCCGGGGGCGGGGCCGCGCAGGCCCCGCCGCTCCACCCGTTCTCACCAGGGAGTCAACGTGACCATCGTCGGCCTGAACGCCGGATTCGCAGCAGCCACGGGCGCGCTGAACGCGCGCCTCGACCCGTACACGGGCTTCGACTTCCTGGTGGAGATCGAAGGGCTGCTGGTGGGCGGCTTCAGCGAGGTCACGGGGCTGCAGGTGGAGACCGAGGTGGAGGAGTACGCGGAGGGGGGGCGGAACGACTTCGTCCACCGCCTCCCGGGCCGTACCCGCTACCCCTCCAACCTGGTGCTCAGGCGCGGGCTGACGGACATCGACGCGCTCTGGAGCTGGCACCGGGAGGTGGCGCTGGGGCGGATCGAGCGTCGCAACGGGACCATCTACCTGCTGGACCGGCAGCGGGTGCCCGCCATGTGGTGGGACTTCCAGGACGCGTTCCCCGTGAAGTGGTCGGGCCCCGATCTGCGCTCGGACAGCAACACGGTGGCGGTGGAAACGGTGGAGCTGGTGCACCGCGGGATCAGCCGTCCCACCGAGAGCATCGGCCTGTCGCGGGCGCGGGGGGTGGCCTCCATCGCCTCGCGGCTCTTCTAGGGAGGACAGGTGTCGCCGCAAGGCCCGCCCTCCGACTGGGAGGGGGCGCTCGACCCCACCCTGGTCGCTCGTCTCGCGCGCCCGCTGAAGGGGTCCGCGACGCTCGGGCACGCCATCGCCGGGCAGGCGCGGCGCATGGCCGACCGCGTTCCCCTGGCCGCGCGCCTGATGCGCCGGTACGGGGCGGCGACGCGCGCCGTGGGATCGCTCCCGGTGGTGTACGCGCTCCCGCCGCGCGGCGAGGGCGAGGACGGCGGAGCCCCGCCCGAGGAGCCCGGCGGGGCCGACACGGTCCGCCGCGCGGCGGCCGTGGCTCCGACCGCGGCGGATTCATCGGTGCGCGGCGCCGGAACGGTGCGGCGGTCACCGGATTCGACGGCCACGATACCTCCGGAAGCGGGTTCGACGGAAGCTCCGGCCGGTGAGGTGGAGCCCCGGGCCGAGGCACCGGTCCACCCGGTCGTGGTGGGGCGGCGAAAGGCGGCCGGCGTGGCTCCCGCCGCGGTGCTGCGGGCGGCAGTATCCCCGACCCCTGCGGGCTCCGGTGCGGAGGCGGGCGCGGGAGCCGGGCCCGTCGCGGAAACGGCGATCGCCCCCACGATGCCCAGCAGCGCAGGTGCGCCAGGGCCGGCGGCGTCCCCCACTGTCCAGAGAGTCGCAGCGGGATCCGCGGCGGGAGGAGTGGTACACCGCTCTTTCGCTCCGGGGAGTGGATCGGCGAGCGCCGGACCCGTTGAGGCCGCGCCGACGAGCGGTGGGCCGGTGAACGCCGGGGAGTCTCCCGCCGGGGCGCAGGGACAGGGGATCGTGCAGCGCTCACCCGCCGCCGACGCTTCTCAGGGAAGCCCGACGGGCGCTATGTCCACGGACCCGCTCCCGCCGACCGGGAGCCCCGCGGGGGAGAGCACGACCGGCCCCGCGGCCGTAGGGAGCGACACGCCGGGAACGATCCGGCGCTCGGTAACCCCGGAGCAGCCGCAGGCCGGCAGGGGAGCCGCGTTCCCCCCGCTGATCGTCCACGCGCACGGCGGCTCCGCGGAGTCGGCGTCGGAGCCGGTCCCCGCCCGGGCCCCAACTCCCTCGTCTGCACCCACCAGCGTGCCGTCGTCGGGCACGGTGCAGCGCGCGCCGGACGGCGGCGCTCAGAACACTGTGGGAGCCCCGGCCGAGATGCCGACCCGGGTGGCGCAGTGGGCGCCTGGCGGTGCCGAAGCGGGTGAAGGCCCGGCGCTCCCCACGGCCGACACAGGGGAAGCGGCGCCCCCGCTGGAGAACAGGGTCACGGCGGTCCAGCCGGAAAGCGCCCGCCGCTCGCCGCCGCTCATGGTGCAGAGGGTCGCCGCGGCCGGGGGATCTGCCCCCACCCGGGACCCGTCTCCCGCTGCGGCGGCGGAGGGACGCACCAGCCCGGGCGTACCGACCAGCGCGGCTCCGGCTGCTCCGGCTTCGGCCGCCCCGGCTGTGGCGGCTCCCGCCTCGGCAGCTCTGGTCATGGCGGCGGCTCCCACCTCTGCCTCCTCGTCGGCTCCAGCCGCTCCGGGGCGCATGATGCGGATGCTCGCAGAGAGCGGGACCGAGGTGCGGGCTGGCGCCGCCTTCGACATGGCGGGAACAGGGGCCGCGAATGCCGGAGTCTCTTCTCTCCCGGTTGGCGGCGGAACCCGGCCCATCGTCGCGCCCGGAACGCCTGCCGCCGAGCCGATGAACGCCCCGCCGGGGGTGCTGCGGCGGGCGCCTGCCGTGGCCGTGGACGCGGTGGGAAGCGTCCCGGACTCCGTGGGTGAGACCGCGCTCCCGGTGGTCGCGGCGAGGCCGGTGGCTCCGTCCGGCGGCGCCGCCGCGACGGGGTCGGTTCCTTCCACCACGGCGATGTCGGCTCGCCCGGTGATCGCGGCGGTGCAGCGGACGCACGGTGGGACCACAGCGCCGCACGCCCCCGGGCTCGTGCGGCAAGCCGCTGCGGGGGGAAGCGACGGCGGCGCGCTCCCGGCCTCCGGCGGGAGCGGGGTCCCGGTCGTCGCCGCCGCGGGATCGCCGGCCGGCTCCGGAGGGAGCCCCGCGAGGGTCCAGCGAATGGCCGCCGCCTCCCCCGGGGTGGGCACCACCCCCGCCGCGGGCGGGAGCAGCGGGCCGGGAGCGCCCGTACTTCCGACCGTGGTCCCCGCGGCGCGGAGCGGGCCCGCCGCCACGCCCCGGCTCCCCGGGCTGGTGCAGCGGGCGCCGGCCGCCTCGTCCGTGGCGGCCGCTCCCTCGCTGGTGTACGCGGGAACCCTCGCAGGCGGCCCCGCCGCGGACGGGGGAGGGCGCGCCGTCCCGGGCGGCACGGTGACGGCTTCCCCTTCACTCGCCCCCGCGATGATCCAGCGCTCGCCCGCCGCGGCTTCCGCGGGGACGGACACGATCGCGCGGGCGGAGCTTCCCACCCGGACCGCGAGCGCCGCGGGCGAGGTGGACCGGGAGCGGGGCGGCCCGGGGGTGGAGGTGGGCGAGGTCGCCGAGCGCGTCTACGAGATCCTGGTTCGCCGCCTGGCGAGCGAGCGCAAACAGCGGGGGTGGTGAGCGAGGACGATGGAAGCGACGACCAGGCTGGAGCGGGCGCAGATCGAGGTGGAATACGTCCCGCCCGAAAGGCAGCAGATCATCGAAGCGTGCTTCAACCCCACGCAGTACTCGCTGGAGCGCAGCGCGCGGGTGGCCCAGGTGGAGACGTTCGGGATCAACAAGCCGATCCCCCAGCACGTGAACGGCGGTCCGCGCATCCTGACCATGGACCTGCTCTTCGACACTTACGGCGTCGAGGGGCCCGGCGGCGCCCCCGTCCCGGTGACCGACGTGACGGACCGGATCTACGCGCTGCTGGACATCCCCAAGGGATGGCAGCGCCCGCGGTACTGCACCTTCGTCTGGGGGCGGTTCCGGCTGCAGTGCCTGCTGGAGCGCGTCGGTGGGCGCTTCACCCTGTTCACCCCGGAAGGGGTCCCGGTGCGCGCCACGCTCAACGTGGTCTTCCGGGAGTTCCACCCCGAGGACGACCAGCTCCGGGTGGACTCCTCCAGCGGGGGGAACTTCGTCAGCCTTTACACCGTCCGCGCGGGGGACACCCTCCCCGGGGTCGCCGCCCAGCAGCGCCGCGATCCCGCGGACTGGCGCCGGATCGCCGAGGCCAACGACATCGACGACCCCATGGACCTGTCCCCCGGCAGCGAACTGCTGCTGCCCGCCGCCGACGAGTTGACGCTGAGCCATGAGTGAGACTCCGTACACCGAGGTGCTCCAGGTCACCCTGGACGGCCGCCCGCTGACCTC
>JAFAYN010000143.1 GCA_019240375.1 Gemmatimonadota bacterium | reverse complement strand
TGCCCGTCCTTCATCCGGCACCCGCGGATCACGATGTTCTCGCTGGGGACGGCGATCCGCCGCCCGTCGGCGTTGCGCCCCGACTTGATGGCGATGCAGTCGTCGCCGGTGTCGAAGACGCAGTTCTCGATCAGCACGTCGCGGCACGACTCGGGGTCGCACCCATCGTTGTTGGGGCCGTGGCTGTCGATCTTCACCCCGCGCACGGTGACGTTGGTGCACAGGACCGGGTGGATCTCCCACATCGGGGAGTTGACGATGGTCACTCCCTCGATCAGCACGTTGCGGCAGCGGTACGGCTGGATGAACTGCGGGCGAAGGTACGACCCCTCGGCGAAGACGCGCTGCGCCGCCGGGACACCGGCCTCCATCATGGCGATCAGCCGGGTGCGCGCGGCCACCTGGTTGGGGGCGGGCGCCTTCGCCGCCTTCCACGGCCACCAGTGCGTCTCGTCGGCCTGCCCGTCGAGCGTCCCCTCGCCGGTGATGGCGACGTCGTGCTGGTCGAGCGCGTAGATGAAGGGGGAGTACCCCATCAGCTCCACCCCCTCGAAGCGGGTCAGCACGGGGGGAAGGTATGCCTTCGGATCGCGGCTGAAGGCGACGGTCGCCCCGCGGGAGAGGTGCAGGTTCACCCGGCTCTTCAGGTGGATGGGGCCGGTGAGGAAGCGCCCCGCGGGGACCACCACCCGCCCGCCCCCGGCCGCCGCGCACGCCGCGATCGCGCGCCGGAAGGCGCGGGTGTTGTCGGTGGTGCCGTTCCCGACCGCGCCGTAGCGGGTGACGGGGAAGTCGCGCCGCGGGAAGACCGGCGGGCGGATGCGCGCCAGGATCCGCGGGACCAGCTCCCATCCAGTCGGCTCGGCGCCGGACAGGAGGGGGCGCAGGGCGGCTTCGGCGCGCTCCCGGTCGCCGAGGAGCGGGGCGGCGAGCACGGCGCCCGCGCCCAGGGCGCAGGCCTTCACGAATCCACGTCGGGTCAGGCTGTCGTCGTGCACGGGGCTCCGGGGTGCGTCGTGTGCGTCGTCGGGGCGGTCAGCGCCGCGTCGTGGAGGCGGGGCGCGGGTGCTTCGCGGCCCAGCGGTCGTACTGCCTGAGGGCGCCGACCGGCTCGTCCGTGTACCAGGCGTAGCCCAGGCGCCGGTCGTTCAGCTGCTCGTAGTCGTACAGCTTCACCCCGTTGCGGTTGCTGAAGATCGGGCGGTCGGTGCCCAGCTCGTACATCCGCGCCCACAGCGGCCCGGCGCCCTCCCGCGCGTGCCGGCCGGTGGCGAAGTCGTAGGTGTAGCCGGAGATGGAGTGCGCGCGGAACCAGTCGGCCGCCCCGTGCACCGCCGCCACCACGCGGGCGTCGGGGTCGGGGATCGACATCAGGTAGCGCATCAGCCCGGCGCTCTCCTTGGCGGTGAGCGAGGCCAGCTCGTAGCTGCGGGCGTGCGTCGGTGCCAGCGTCAGCGGGTCGTGCTGCTGCCCCCACACGGTGCGGCGCCCGTCCGTCACCACCTGGCTCGCCAGGATGCACCCGGTGGCGCGCTGGACCGCCGCGGCGGCCCGCGTACGGTCCGCGGCGGGGACGAAGGCGTAGTCCCCGCGCTCGACCTCGCCCAGGAGCCGGACCACCTCCAGGACGGCGTCGTCGTTGTAGGTGACCGCGTCGTGGTAGCCGCCCTGCAGCGGGTACACCTGCGGCCACCCGCCGTTGGGGAACTGCGCCGCGAGCAGGTAGCCCAGCCCGCGCACGAAGGCGTCGCGCCAGCGCGCGTCCGGCCGCGCCCGGTCGAGGCGCGCCAGGAAGCGCATCTCCGAGGTGGTGGAGCCGTTGTCGATGGTGGCGATGTACTGCCAGCTCTCGTTCTCGGAAAAGAAGCTCTGCCCCGGCTTCCGCGGCGCTGCGCGCATGTCCACGTGCTTGGACCACCCGCCCGAGGGGGTCTGGAAGGAGAGGATCGTCTCGGCGATCACGCGCGCGCTGTCGCCGCGGAACCACTCGTCGGTCATCGCCTTCGTCACCTCGAACGACTCGCTTACGAAGGGGGCGCGGGTCATCTTCGCCTGC
>JAFAYN010000092.1 GCA_019240375.1 Gemmatimonadota bacterium | reverse complement strand
GAGCCCTGCTGGAGGAGATCCCGGGGCTGCACTTCTTCCAGGGATGGTCGGCTCGTTCCTGCTGGAGGGGGGGCGGGTGGCCGGGGTGCGGACGGAGAGCGGGATCGAGTTCCGCGCCCGGTCGGTGGTGCTGACCGCGGGGACCTTTCTGCGCGGGCGGATCCACGTGGGGAAGGCGGAGGGCGTCCCCGCCGGCCGCGCGGGTGACCCTCCCTCGGTGCGGCTGGCCGAGCAGATGGAGGCGCTGGGGCTGGAGGTCGCCCGCTTCAAGACGGGGACCCCGCCGCGCGTCGACGGCCGCTCGGTGGAGCTGTCGCGGCTGGAGGTGCAGCCGGGGGAGAGCCCGGAGTACCGCCTTTCGGTGTGGGCCCGCGAGCCGCTCCTCCCTCAGCTCCCCTGCTGGATCACCTGGACCGGCGACGCCCTGCGCGACCTGGTGGGCGAGCACCTGGGGGAGTCGGCGCTGTACGGCGGGGAGATCTCCGGGCGGGGGCCGCGCTACTGCCCCTCCATCGAGGACAAGATCGTCAAGTTCCCCGACGCCACCCGCCACCAGGTCTTCCTGGAGCCGGAGGGGCTGGCCACGCACGAGATGTACGTCAACGGCCTTTCCACCTCCCTCCCCGCCGAGGTGCAGCTCGGGATGCTGCGCTCCGTCCCGGGGCTGGAGAACGTCCAGATGACCAAGGTGGGGTACGCCATCGAGTACGACTACTACCCGCCGCACCAGCTCCGCCCCACCCTGGAGAGCAAGGCACTGGACGGGCTCTTCCTTGCGGGGCAGATCAACGGGACCACCGGGTACGAGGAGGCCGCCGGGCAGGGGGTGGTGGCCGGGGCCAACGCCGCCCTGGCCGCTCTGGACCGCGAGCCGCTGCTGCTGGAGCGCGACCAGGCGTTCATCGGGGTGCTGATCGACGACCTGGTGACCCGGGGGACGGACGAGCCCTATCGGCTGTTCACCTCCCGCGCCGAGTTCCGCCTCACCCTGCGCCAGGACAACGCCCTGGCGCGGCTGGGGCCGATCGCCGAGCGCGTCGGGCTCCTCACGGAGGAGCAGCGCGAGACGCTGGCCCGGCGCATGGAAAGCGAGGAGCGGGTGCGCGCCTGGCTGGGGAGCACCAACGCCGCCCCGCAGCAGGTCAACCCCCTGCTGGAAGCGGCCGGGCAGTCGCCGCTGCGCGAGCCGACACGGCTCTCCGTCCTGCTCCGCCGACCCGGGATCGCCGCGGCGGAGCTGGTCGCCGCGGTGGGCGGCGCGCCGGACGAGGGCCCCGGCGCCTTCGAGGAAGCCCTGGCCGCGGCGGAGATGGAGCTGCGCTACGAGGGGTACCTGGTGCGGGAGCGGGAGCGCGCCGAGGCGCTGCAGCGGCAGGCGGAGTTCCCCCTCCCCGACGACCTCCCCTACCCCGAGCTGGCCTCGCTCTCCTTCGAAGCGCGGCAGAAGCTGGAGCGGATCCGCCCGGCCACCCTCGCCCAGGCGGCGCGCATCCCGGGTGTGAGCCCCAGCGACCTGCAGAACCTGGTGATCGAGGTGCGCAAGCGCCGCGCGCCGGTGGGTGCCTGAACGCGGGAGGAGGTATGTTCCACGTGGAACAGTGCTCCTCCACCCTTCCCTTCCGCCGTCGGTCGCTGGACTCCCCCGCCTCACGCGGGTTATATTTCGGCCCTTCACCAGACACCCTCGATCAGGACCGAACTTGTCGCGCATCATCGCCATCGCAAACCAGAAGGGCGGCGTGGGGAAGACCACCACGGCCATCAATCTGGGCGCCTGCCTCGCCGTCGCCGAAAAGAAGACGCTGGTCATCGACACGGACCCGCAGGGGAACGCCACCAGCGGGCTGGGGATCGTCAAGGACGAGGTCGAGAGGTCGATCTACGACGTCCTGGTGGAGGGGATGCCGCTGGAGGAGGTGATCGTCCCCGAGGTCCACTTCCCCTACCTGGACGTGGCGCCGGCCACCCAGGACCTGGTGGGGGTGGAGGTGGAGCTGGTCAACCGCCCGGGGCGCGACACCATCCTGCGCGAGGCGATCGAGGCGGTACGCGACCGCTACGAGTATATCCTGATCGACTGCCCCCCGTCGCTGGGGATGCTCACCCTGAACACCCTGACCGCGGCCGACTCGGTGCTGATCCCCATCCAGTGCGAGTTCTACGCGCTGGAGGGGCTGTCGCAGCTCCTGAACACCGTGCGCCTGGTGCAGAAGAACCTGAACCCGCGGCTGCAGATCGAAGGGGTGCTGCTGACCATGTACGACGGGCGCCTCAACCTGTCCAAGCAGGTGGCCGACGAGGCCAAGGAGTACTTCGGCCCCAAGGTGTACCGGAGCGTGGTGCCGCGGAACGTGCGCATCGCCGAGGCGCCGAGCTTCGGCAAGCCGATCGTCCTGTACGACATCCTGTCGGTAGGGGCGAAGAGCTTCCTTTCGCTCGCCAAGGAGGTGATCGCGCGCAATGGTCCCGGCGCCGCCCGCGGGGAAGCCCCGGTCGCCGCCGTCGCGGGCGCGGGAGGAGAATAAGTGTCCGGGATGAAGAAGCCGCGCCTCGGCAAGGGGCTTGGCGCCCTGCTGGGCGAGTACCTCCCCGCCGAGCAGGAGGGGGGCGCCGCCGCCCCGCAGGACGGGCTCCGCACCATCGCCATCGCGCGGATCGCCCCCAACCCCTTCCAGCCGCGCCGCGAGTTCGCGCCGGAGCAGCTCGCCGAGCTGGAAGCCTCCATCCGCGAGAACGGGCTCCTGCAGCCGCTGGTGGTCCGCCCCCGCACCGCCACCACCCCCGAGGGGGCGGAGTGGGAGCTGGTGGCCGGGGAGCGCCGCTGGCGCGCGGTGCGCCGGCTGGGGTGGACCGAGGTCCCGGCGGTGGTCAAGGAGATCGATGACCGGGCCATGCTGGTGCTGGCCATCGTCGAGAACATCCAGCGCGCGGAGCTGTCCCCGCTGGAAGAGGCGGCCGGGTACCGGCAGCTGATCGACGACTTCGGCTTCACCCAGCAGGAGGTGGCGGAGAGCGTCGGCAAGGACCGCTCGACGGTCGCGAACCTCCTCCGCCTCCTCCAGCTCCCCGCCTCGGTGCAGGGGATGGTGAACCGGGGCGAGCTGAGCATGGGGCACGCCCGCGCCATCCTGGGGCTCCCGGACGAGCGGCAGATGGCCGACCTGGCGCGCGAGGCGGTGGAGAGCGGGCTGTCGGTGCGGGCGGTGGAGGAGCGGGTCCGCACCGAGCGAACCCCCGCGGCCGCAGCGCCGGCGGGCGGACCGCGCGCCGGCGCCGCGGCCGAGCGCCCGGCCGACCCGCACGTCCGCCACCTGGAAGAGGAATTGCAGCGGGCGCTGGGGACGGCGGTGCGCATCCGCGTGAGCGGTGGGCGCGCAGGCCGGATCGAGATCCCCTTCTACAACGCCGACGACTTCGACCGCGTGCTGGAGCTGCTCCTCGGCGCGGAGGCGGCCAACCGGTAGCGCCATGCCCCGCGACGAGCGCCGCATGACCTTCATCGTGATCCCCCACGGTGAGGGGGACCTGAGCACCCGCTCCTTCGAGATCTCGTATCGGAGGCTGCGGGTGGCTCTGTTCGTGGGGATGGGGGTCGCCCTCCTCCTCCTGCTGATGGCGGTGTCCTGGTTCTGGATGGCGGCGCAGGCGGCGCGGATCCCCGGGCTGAACCGCGAGATCGCCGAACTGCAAAAAGACCGCGCCCGGGTGCAGGAGCTGGCGCAGGTGGTCGCGCGGATGGAGCGCCAGTACGAGCAGGTGCGGATGATGCTGGGCGGGGACGCGCTGGACGAGGCGCGCCGGGCGAGGGCGGCGCAGGAGGCCGGGGACACCGCCGGCGCCACCCTCCCCACCTCCTGGCCGCTGGGGGAGAAGGGGTTCGTGACCCGCGAGCAGCTGACTCGGGTGAAGGGGGAGCACCCCGGCATGGACATCGCGGTGCCGGAGGGATCGCAGGTGCTGGCGGCGGGCGGGGGGGTGGTGGCCGAGGTGGGGGAGGACAGCGTGTACGGCCGGTTCGTGCGCGTCCGCCACCGCGACGGGTACGAGTCGATGTACGGGCACACCTCGCGGGTGCTGGTGGAGCGGGGGGCGCACGTGGCGCCGAAGCAGGCCATCGCCCTGAGCGGGAACACCGGCCTTTCCACCGCCCCGC
>JAFAYN010000031.1 GCA_019240375.1 Gemmatimonadota bacterium | reverse complement strand
TACGGTGGCGGGATCGAGCGCAAGCGCTGGCTCCTGGGGCACGAGGCGCGGGTGCGCGAAGGCGCCGGGGCGGAGTAGCAGACGCCCGGAGCGCCCTTCGCCGAAGTGGCACGTGCGTTGCCCCTCCCACCGCCATGCGGATCTCCTACGTGCTCCCCCTGCGCTCCTCCGCGCCGCAGCTGGACGCGGAATTCACCGGCTACCTGCGCCGCATCGCGGAGCGGGCGGAACTGCTGGTGGTGGACGGCTCCCCGCCGGAGGTGTTCGCCGCGCACCGGGCCGCGTGGGGGAGCTTCGCCCGGCACCTCCCGGTGGACCCGGAGCTGGCGACCCCCAACGGCAAGGTGGGCGGGGTGCTGACCGGGGTGCGGCACGCCTCGCACGAGCGGGTGGTGATCGCGGACGACGATGTGCGCTACGATCCGGCCTCGCTGGCCGCGGTCGCCGCCGCGCTGGACCACGCCGAGGTGGTGCGCCCGCAGAACTACTTCGCCCCGCTCCCCTGGCACGCGCTGTGGGACACCGGGCGCATCCTGCTGAACCGCGCGACCGACGGCGACTGGCCGGGGACGCTCGCGGTGCGGCGCTCCGCCCTGCTCGCCACCGGCGGCTACGACGGCGGGGTGCTCTTCGAGAACCTGGAGCTGGTGCGCACGGTGGTAGCCGCGGGTGGGCGGGAGCGGCTCGCGCGGGAGGTGCTGGTGCTGCGCCGCCCGTGCGACGCCTCCCACTTCTACGGGCAGCGGGTCCGCCAGGCGTACGACGAGTTCGCGCGCCCGGGGCGGCTGGCGGTGCAGCTCGCGGTGGTGCCGGCGGTCGCGGCGCTCGCGGCCTCCGGGAGGTGGGGGACGCTGGTGGCGGCGGCGGCGGCGGCGGCCGTCGCCGCGCTGGCCGAGGCGGGGCGGCGCCGCGACGGGGGGACGCGCGTTTTCCCTGCCGGGGCCTCGCTGCTGGCGCCGGGGTGGCTGCTGGAGCGCGGGGTGTGCGCCTGGCTGGCCGTGGGGCGGCGCCTGCTGCGCGGCGGGGTGCGCTACCGCGACTCCACCCTGCGCCGCGCCGCCACCCCGGTCCGCGAGCTGCGCCGCCGTCACGCCGGGGCGCTGTCCAGCACCTCCACGTCGATCGGCTTGAACGAGCCGTTGTTGGACAGCTCCGCCGAGCACGCCGTCACCCCCACCACCATGTCCATCTCCGCCCGCAGCAGCAGGTAGTCGCCCGCGCGCGAACGCGGCGGGCCGATGGTCAGCTCCCCGTCGGCGCCGACCACCACGTTCATGAACACGTTGAAGGTGGTGGGGATGGCGTCCGGCTCGATCCCGAACGGGGCGAGGTGCTCGGCCAGGTTGGCGAAGCAGCTCGGGTGCGGCGCGGTGTTCCCGTAGATGATGCGGAAGGTGTCCGGCGAGCAGGGCGTGAGCAGGAAGTCGTGCCGCCCCACCGTGTCCTCCACCACGGTCCACATCGGCCGGCTCCGGTTGGAGTAAAGGACGTGGCCGGTGGTGAGGTAGATGGTGTTGGCGTAGTCGATGGTGCGCCCGGACGAGAGCCACTCGGCCCGGTCGTCGCGGCCGAAGCTGACCAGGTCGGACACCTGCTCGCCCGTGGGATCGACGATGCGGACGAACTGTCCGCGGCGGACCTCGAAGCCGGTGCCGGTCTGCGGCTCCAGGTGGAACTTGCGCGTGGGGTTCAGTCGTCCCTCCGGTGAAAGGGGCAGCGCCACGAGTCGTCGGTGGCGCGGCCGGAGTACTGGCGGGCCTCGGACGCCTCCCCGAAGTCGCCCAGGTTGGGATTGAGGCTCCCCTGCAGCGCGACCTCGCGCTCGCGGATGGCCTGGCGCAGGCGCCCGTAGCGCCCGTCGGCGCGCAGGCGCTCGAACTGCGCGTGCGGGTTGAAGACCAGCGTCGGCCAGCCGAAGCGGCGCGCCAGGCGCGAGCTGTCCGGGTGCAGCCCGACCACGAAAAAGGCCGTCCCCGCGAAGCTGAACGAGAAGTGCGCGTCCTCCGGGTCGTCGCTCACCGAGGGATCTCCGCCCGGGGCGGGATCGGCGTCGTGCAGTCGCCGGAGCTGCTCCCAGAGCCGCGCCTCGAACTCCACCTCCCCTCCGGGCGCGGGGTCCACGAAGGCGGCGACGAAGGTGGCGAAGTCCGCGTCCCCCGCCCCCCGCCCGAAGTCCGCCAGGTCCCGGGCGAGCGCCGCCGTCGCCGCGGGGGATCCCATCCCCCCATATGCCCCGAAGCGGTACGCGTCGTGGCGGAGCGCCGCGCGGGCGCCCAGGCAGGAAAAGTCCGGCGCGAGGACGAAGGAGTGGAAGTCGTCACGGATCCGCTCCACGACGGCGGGAAGGCGCGCAGCGTCGGACGTTTCGGGGAAAGGGCTCATGGGCGGCCCTTTTCGCAAGAGCCGCACCGCCCCCGCCCTTCGCTCAGAAGTGCCTCCGGATCCGCTCCGGGATCACCTTCTTCAGCCACCCCGGGCTCCACAGCACCTCCACCCACCCCGGGTCGAAGCGCAGGTCGATCCCCGCGATCTCCGGGTCGATCCCCAGGGCGCGGAGCTGCGCGGCGGGGCGGGGCGCGGTGGTGTACGGCAGGACGTGTCCCCGGGGCACCTCGCCCCGGGCCAGGCGGCGTGCGTTCTCCGCCGCGGCGGCGCGCCAGAGGGGGAGCCAGCCGTCCGCCGAACGCTCCACCAGCGCGGCTTCCGGCACCCCCAGGTGCCGCGCCCACAGGCGGCGGCGGAGCGCGGCTGCCACACCCGTGGCCGGCTCGTCCCGGAGCCCGTCCAGCACCACCAGGTTCAGGTCGAAGTTGCGGACGCCGCGAAAGATCCGCCGGCCGGGCCACCCGGAGAAGTCGTCGCCGTACGAGTGCAGCGAGACGCCGTCCAGGTTGGCGGTCCCGGTGGTGGCCCAGGCGTCGTCCACCACCGCCGTCTTGCTGTGGATGAAGAGCTGGGTCACCTCCGTCCGCCGGGGGCCGCGCGCGGAGGGCGCGGCCGACCAGAGGGCGAACACCCCCACCCGGGGATGGGTCAGCAGCTCCCCTTCGGCCAGGCGCCGGTTCTGCCAGGCGCGATAGGCGGTGATGTCGGGGTTCTGGTTGAGCACCAGCACCACCTCCAGCTCCGGGCTGGCGCGGAGCGCGGCGGAAAGCGCTTCCCGGACGGGACGGGCGCTGAAGTACTGGTTTTCCAGGTAGACCAGGGAGCGTGCCCCGGCGATGGCCTCCAGGTAGGCGTCCAGGATCTCGGTGCTCCCCTTCGGGCGCGCCGGGAGGACGCCGCCGGGGACGGTGCGGACCACCCGCAGCGAGCTTCCTCCCGGGGCGGAGGCCGGCGGGAGAACGGGCGCGGCCGGCGGACGGAGGTCCGGGCCGCCCCCCCGCGACGCGCCGTTCCACACCTCCGCGAACCACTCCGCCAGCTCCCCCACCGCCGGCCCGGCCACCCGGGTGGACAGGTCGTGGATCGGGCGGCCGGCCAGGTCGTCGCCGGTCCGGTTCGGGTCGGCGGGCCGGTGCGCCCCGTCGTCCCAGTACCCGTTGACGAAAGGCGAGCCGACCAGGAACGCCTCGGCGGCGTCCACCACCACCAGCTTGGCGTGCATGATCCGGGGGAAGGCGTCCACCCCGCGCACCTCGATGCGCTCGGGATCCGCCCCCGCCCCGGCCAGAAAGCGCCGCAGCGCCGGGCCGGTGTCCATCAGGATGCTCCCGTTCAGGAGGATCCGCACCTCCACCCCCCGCGCCCCGGCCGCTTCCAGGAGGACGTCCACCAGCAATTCCCCGCCGCCTTCCGGGCCCGCTGCGCACAGGCAGTCCGCATCGAAGGCGAGCTGCGAGATCCAGATGGAGCGCTCCGCCCGCCGGCACGCCGCCGCGACGCGGCCGAGCGCCGCCGCCGTGTCGGGGAGGAACTCCACCGCGTTGCCGCGCGAAACACCCGGTGGCGGCGGCGGGCGGACGACGCCCGGCCGTGGCGCGGGGACCAGGGCGGGCGGGGTGGCGACGTCCCCGCCCCGCAGCCCCATCACCAGCGCTCCCCCGGCCAGCTCCGTCCCCACCAGCCAGAGCCGCGACGCCGCCGCGATCAGCACCCGCACCCCGCCGGGGAAGACCGGGAGGAGGAGGACCGTCAACGCGGCCTCGCGCACTCCGATCCCACCCGGCGCGAACACCGCGACGAACCCGGCCACGAATGCCAGCGCGTTGACCCCGGCCAGCCGCGGCCACAGGCCCGGGGAGACCGGCGCCAGCGAGGAAACGAAGAGCGAGAAGGCCACCCCGTACCCCACCCAGGTGGCGGCGTACAGGACGAGGAGGAGAGCCGCGTCGCGCCACCGCCCGTGCCAGCGCGGGGCCTCGCGGCGGGTGAGCCGGGCCGCCACGCCCACCAGCCGGTTCAGCACGGCCGGGTGGGCCAGCACCGCCGCCGCGGGGAGCGCCGCAAGCGCGCCCCAGAGCGGGGGCCCGCTGCGCGCGAGCTGCGCCGGCGCGGCGAGCGCCCCCGCGACCACTCCGGCCCCCATCACCGTGAAGGTGGCATGGAGGACGAAGGAGGCGGGGAGGGCGACCGGGGACACCCCGATCTCGGACGCCATCCCCGCCGCCGTCACCAGCGGCCACACGCTCCCGGGGAGGTACTTGGCGAGGGTGGTGCGGAACCACACCCGCAGCAGGGCGCGGAAGCGGGGGTTCGGGCCGTCGAAGCGGGCCAGGACCCGCGACCAGAGGAGCACCGTCCACACCAGGAGCACCACCTCCACCCCCGTTCCCGCCAGGAGGCGTCCCGGACGGACAGTCCACGAGAAGTCCCGGATCCGCGCCGCGTCGCGCATCACCACCAGGAGGAGCGCCGCCGCCGCGCCAAGGGTCAGGAGAATCCCCGCCACTCTGCGTGGCCGGCTCCGGTTCGGAGTCGTGTTGCCGGAAATGGTGAGCCTCGGAAACCGGGGAACAGATACGGGATCAGGGACGAACTGCTCTTACGCCACAATCACGCCAGGGAGCCGGGGAGCGGTTGCGGTCCTCCTGACCGGACCCCCCGAAGCCGTAGGGCCTTTCACGACAGACGGAGAGACCAGGACGGGCCGGCGCTGAAGATAGCGCCGGCTCGTCTTCGCGTGGAGATGAGACGGGACCGAAGATAGCCAAGCGATTCGGAACATCCACGACTTAACTTCATTGATGAATGTTACCATAGACACGATCATTTTCGTAAAATGTTTGTTTCGGCGGCACACCGATTGCAGCGGTCCTCCAACCCGGTCTGTCCCATACGACGCTTGCTTTTCCTACCTGGAAATGAGCATGCCCGTATGTAACACGTAGCGTGAGGATCGAGCCCGTGATGCCGATCTCGAACCACGCGAAACTCCTCAACGACGGTCTGGAGCACGTCGCCGACGGCCTGGAGAGAGCCGGATTCGGCAACTCGGGCGGCGTGTGTTCAACGGCGCGCGGGGTCAGAGTACGGGTGGAGTCCGGAATCACCCCACCTCCGGGAGACTGTCCGCGTCTGGACACTGCCGAGGGGGGAGTGGACCGTGCGCTGTTCCTGTCCCATGCGTCCGCGATCTCCGACCAGCTCCGGGCGCACTCCGTGGAAACGCCGGGCGGGGGGATCACCTGGCACGCGCCCCCCGCTCCCGGGCAGCAGCCCCCCCGCACCAACCTGGGGCCCCATCTCTATGAGGGCGTGCTGGGGGTCGCCCTCTTCCTTGCGGCGCTCGACCACGTCCGGGAGCGGACCGAGCACCGTGAGCTCGTCCTGCGCACCATCACTCCACTCCGGCTCACCCTCCGGGAGCTGGTCCGCGACCATGATCGGGCCGCGCGGCTTCGGCTTCAGGTGGGCGGGTTCGTGGGTCTGGGGGCTTTCCTCTACTCCTTCTTGCGGATCGGCCGGTGGCTCGGCGAGCCGGCGCTGATCGAAGAAGCCCACGATCTCACCGTCCTCCTCACCCGCGAACGCATCGGGAGCGACGACCGCCTGGACCTGGTGGACGGGTGCGCCGGGACCGTGCTCGCGCTCCTGGCCCTCGACCAGGCTGCACCCGGGCCCAATGCCGGCGGTGCCACTCCGCTGGAGCTCGCCTCCGCGTGCGCGGGCCACCTGCTGGACCGTCGCATCTCGTACGACGGGCGCCCGCGAGCATGGGCCGCGCCCGGGAAGCCACCGCTGAGCGGGTTCGCGCATGGTGCGACGGGGATCGGATACGCCCTCCTGCGACTCTTCGCGCGCACCGGGAACGAGGCGCTTCGGGACGCGGCCCTGGAGGGTTTCGCCTTCGAGCGGAGCCTCTTCGACCGGGGAGCGGGCAACTGGCTCGACCTGCGGTACGGCCACCTCCTGGAGCAGAGTGCATGGTGCCACGGAGCGCCGGGGGCGGCACTGGGACGCCTGGGAGTGCTAGACGTCTGCGGCGCGGACACGGAGATACACGAAGAGCTGGCGGGCTTCCTCCGGAGCACCCGCTCCATGCCGGACGCGCCCCTG
>JAFAYN010000478.1 GCA_019240375.1 Gemmatimonadota bacterium | reverse complement strand
CGCCACCGACGGTGGGGATCCGGTGAGCTGGCACGGCTTCGCGGAGCGGATCGTGGCGCGGTGCGCTCCCGGAACCCCGGTCCGCCCGGTCCCTTCCGGCGACTTTCCCCGCCCGGCGCGGCGCCCGGCGTACTCGGTGCTGGACTGCTCGGCGACGGAGGCGCGGGTCGGGCACGTCCTCCCCGCCTGGGACGAGGTGCTCGACCGGTACCTGGATGACGAGGGCGCGCCGTGGTGCAGATCGGCACCGTGACGCGGACTGTGGGCTCCAAGGTTGGACATGGCTGGAACAAGGGTTGCAGTCGGCCGGTGCTCGCCGGGGGAGCGGTGAGGCCGACCGCGTCGCGGGAATCGACCGTCCCGCCCGGCATGCCGTGTATTCGACATCTGCGGGACATCATGCTTTCGGGTGACTTCAAGGTGGTGGGATTGGAAGGGACGCTCGCATGAAGGTAGCCATCACCCACGACTGGTTCGCCTCCTACGGCGGGGGTGAGCGGCTCGTGGCCGAGCTGCATCAGATGTTCCCGGATGCGCCGATCTACACCGCCATCTACGACCCGAACCGGGTTCCACCCCACGTGCGGGAGTGGGACATCCGGCCGTCGTTTATCCAGAAGATCCCCTTTTCGAAGGGGCGGCACCAGCTCTTCCTCCCGCTGATGCCGATGGCGTTCGAGCAGTTCGACCTGAGCGGATACGACCTGGTCATCACCTCCAGCACCGCGTGCGCAAAGGGGGTGATCACCAACCCGGGAACGCTCAACCTCTGCTACTGCAACACGCCCTGCCGTTACATCTGGGACCAGTACCACGACTACACCCGCAAGCACCGGGCGAAGGCGCTGATCGCACCGATCGCGCACTGGCTCCGCCTGTGGGACCGGCTGTCTTCGGACCGGGTCGACCACTTCATCGCCAACTCCAACGAGGTGGCGCAGCGGATCCGGCGGCACTACCGGCGGGAGTCCGAGGTGATCTACCCCCCGGTGGACGTGGAGCGGATCACCCCCAACGGGCGTGACCCCGAGGATTTCTACCTGGTGGTGGGGCGCCTGGTCCCGTACAAGCGGGTGGACCTGGCGGTGGAGGCCGCGAACCGGCTGGGGAAGCGCCTCCTGGTGGTGGGCGAGGGGACCGAGCTCAAGCGGCTGCAGGCCCTGGCGGGGCCGACTGTGGAGATGCTGGGGTGGCGCAGCGACGAGGAGGTCGCCGACCTGCTCGCCCGCTGCCGCGCCTTCCTCTTCCCCGGGTGGGAGGACTTCGGGATCTCCGCGGTGGAGGCGCAGGCGGCCGGGCGCCCGGTGATCGCCTACGCGCGCGGCGGAGCCCTGGAAACGGTGGTGGACGGGAAGACCGGGGTGTTCTTCGAGACGCAGACGGTGGACGCGGTGGCCGAGGCCATGCAGCGCGCGGACCGGATCGGCTTCGATCCGCAGGTCTGCCGGCGCAACGCCGAGCGTTTCGAGGCCGCGCAGTTCCGGCGGAGGATCATCGCCACGGTGGAGCGCCAGGTACAGCTCATGCGTGGCGCGGGAGCGGGCTCACGGGAGACGGCGGACTACCGTGAATCGGCCTGACTTCCCACGAACGGAGCTTCCCAGGGTGGGCCCGACGGGGCGCCTCCCCACGAAGCCTTATGCGTGAAGAGATGAGAAGCCAAGCTGTGCCCGCCAAGGGCGCGGAGTATGAGCAGTATTATTCCGGCGCCGACGTGAGGCAGGCGCTGGACGAGGCGGTCCGCCGCGGCTGGCTGGACGTGTCGCGCCGGGGCATCCGGGTGTTCGTGCTCATGCTCATGGACGTCCTTACGGCGCTCGGAGCCGCGTCCACGCTGCTCTCCCTGCGCTCGTCGGCATGGCCGGCGGCGTTCGGGAGCGCCAGCGCGAGCTGGAGCACCTTCGTCATGGCGGCGTGCATCCAGCCGCTGGGGCTGATCGCCACCGGTGCGTACCGTTCCGGGAAGCGCCGGGTAAGCCTGACGCGCATCACGATCGGGCTCCTCCTGGGGGTGGCGGCCACCGGCCTGCAGGCCTACCTGGCCGGGGGTCTCCAGCCTCCCATCCGCACGGAGGTGCTGGGACTCTTCGCGTACGTGGTGTGGGCGTCGCTGGCGATCTTCGCCGTCCGCATGCTGATCGACCGGGGCGTCAGCTTCGCCTACTCCCTGGGGATCGGCCGGCGCCGGGCCCTGGTGGTGGGCTCCGCGGCGGATTCGGCCACCATCGCCGAGCTGCTGCGCGACCGGAACGCCGCCGACCTCCAGGTGATGGGGCGGCTCTCGCCCACGCACGAGCGGGAGCCGGGCGCAATCCAGACCATCGCCGACATCGACCTGGCGCTGGAGTCCACCGGCGCCCGCGAGGTGATCGTCGCGTCGTCCAAGCTTTCCTTCGAGGCGCTGGAAACGCTGATCCACCGGTGCATGCAGCAGGGCGCGGTCGTGTCGCTGGCTCCCAAGACGCTGCACCTGATGGGGATGCAGTTCGAGCTGCGGCAGGTGCGCGGGGGGACCTTCCTGCGCCTGCAGCCG
>JAFAYN010000477.1 GCA_019240375.1 Gemmatimonadota bacterium | reverse complement strand
CAGAACAGGAAGTGCCCATGACCGTGCAGACGCCGGAATCCCGCGCCGCGGGAACGCTGCTGGAGCAGAAGGAGGCCATCGCCCGGGCGGTCACGGACACACTCTACCGCGAGCGCCCCTACCTGATGGAGAGGTACGGGCAGCGGGGGTGGGACCGCACCCTGGAGGACATGCACTTCAACGTGGAGCACCTGATCCCCGCGGTGGACCTGCAGGAGCCGGGGATGTTCGCCGGCTACGTGCGCTGGCTGGACGGGCTGCTGCGGGCGCGCAACGTCCCCACGCGCGAGGTGGTGCGCTGCCTGGAGCTGCTGGAGGACGAGTCCCGCTCCCGGATGGACGACGAGGCGGCGGAGTCGGTCGCCACGATCCTGCACGCGGGGCTCGCCGCCCTTCCCGGAGACGACGGCCGGTGAGCACCGGGGAAACCTACCTCACCTACCTGGCCGCCATCCGCGCCGGGAATCGCCGCGAGGCGTTCCGCGTGCTCGACGAGGCGTGCGCCGCGGGGACGCACGCCCGCGCGCTGTACATGGAGGTGCTCCAGCCCGCGCTGCGCGAGATCGGCCGGCTCTGGCAGGAGAACGAGGTGTCCGTGGCCGAGGAGCACCTGGCCACCGCCATCACCCAGTCGGCCATGGTGCGGCTCTTCGAGGAGGCCGTCGCCGAGGGGAAGTTCGGCGGTCCCACCCTGCTGGCCGCCTGCGCCGACGTGGAGCGCCACGAGATCGGGCTGCGCATGGTGTGCGACCTGCTGGAGCTGGAGGGGTGGGACACCATCTACCTGGGCGCCACCGTCCCCAACGAGAGCCTGGTGCGCATGGTCCGCGAGCGGAAGCCCGCCGCCGTGGCCCTGTCCGTCTCGCTGGCACCCCACCTCCCCCGCCTCCGCTCCATGATCCAGGCGGTGCGCGAGGGCGCCGGCGACGACCCGCCGCTCATCCTGGTGGGCGGGCGCCCCTTCCTGGATCACCCGCACCTGGCGGTGCAGCTCGGCGCCGACTGCACCGCCTCCGACGCCCTGGAAGCCGTCCGGCTGCTGGAAGAGCGGGTGGCGGCTTGAACGAAGGGCCGGTCCCGGGGTGCCCCGCCTTCCTGCGCGGGTTCCCGGGCGCGGTGCTGCAGCTTTCCCCCGACGGGGTGGTGCTGGACTCCAACGGGTGCCTGGACCGGGAGCTGGGCGCCACCCTGGCGGGGAAGCGTTTCCTGTCGCTGGTGGACCGCAGCTCCTCGGCCGACAAGTGGGAGCGCGCCCTGGCCGCCTCCGCCACGGAAGAACGGAAGGTGTGGGAGCTGGTGCTGCGGCGCGGGGGGACGCTCACCGAGCCCCGCGCCTTTTCCGTTTTGCGCGACCCCGCCACCGACTCCGTGTGGCTGGTGGAGCACCCGCGCGACCCCCGCCTCGACCGCCTCGCCCTGGAAGCCACCGAGACCAACTCCGAGCTGGCCCGCACCCAGCGCGAGCTTTCCAAGGAAAAGGCCCGCCTCTCCCGCGCGCTCCGGCAGCTGGAGGAGCGCTCGGCGGAGCTGGAGCGGAGCAACCGCGAGCTGGACCAGTTCGCCCACGTGGTGTCGCACGACCTCAAGGCCCCGCTGCGCAGCATCGGCAACTACGCCGACTGGCTGGAGGAGGACGCGGGCGGCACTCTCAACGAGGCGGCCCGCGAGCACCTGGATCTCCTCCGCAAGCGAGTCCGCGGGATGGACTCGCTGATCCAGGGGGTCCTGCAGTATTCCCGCGCCGGGCGCGTCCAGGCGCCCCCGGAGCCGGTGGACGTCGGCGCGCTGGTGCGCGAGATCGTGGACGTGCTGAGCCCGCCGGAGCCAACCCGGGTAGAGATCGAGCCCGGCCTCCCCACCGTCGTCACCGAGCGCGTGCAGCTGGAGCAGGTCTTCCAGAACCTGATCGGCAACGCGGTCAAGTACGCCCGTGTCGCCGAGCCGCGGATCGGGATCGGAGCTTGCGATGCGGGCGACTTCGTCCGCTTCAGCGTGACTGACAACGGGCCCGGGATCCCGCCGCGGGCGCAGGAGCGGATCTGGACCCTCTTCTTCACCGGCCGTCCCGACGGCGAGGCGGACAGCACCGGGATCGGGCTGTCGGTGGTGAAGAAGCTGGTGGAGCGCCACGGCGGACGCGCCTGGGTGGAGTCCGAGCCCGGCGCGGGCGCCGCCTTTTACTTTCTCTGGCCCAGGGAGCCGCGCCCGGAACCACCGGCCGCCGCGGCGAGGGCTTCCCAGAGCGACGCATGACCGAGAGACCCACCCGCACCCTCCTCCTGGTCGAGGACAGCGAAGACGACCGGGCGTACATCAGGCGGCTCCTGCGCGACGCGCGGGGCACCTACTCCATCCTGGAAGCTTCCACGGGCGAGGAGGCGCTGGAGCTGGTCCGCACCCGCCACCCCGACCTGGTGCTCCTGGACTACTACCTCCCGGACACCACCGGCGTGGAGTTCCTGGCCGACCTGCGGGCGGGCTCCACCCGCGCCTCGCTGGTCCCCGTCGCCGTGCTCACCGGCCACGACGACGAGGATGCCGCCGTCCAGCTGCTGGCCGGGGGCGCCATGGACTACCTGGTCAAGGGGACGCTGACCGGGCCCGGGCTGGCGCGCGCCATCGAGAACGCCATCGGCAAGTTCACCGTCCAGGTGGAGCTGGAAGAGAAGCGCGCCTCGTTGGAGCTGCGCAACTGGGAGCTGGAAGCGCTCCGCGACGAGCTGCAGCAGCGGCTGGTGGAGCTTTCGGAGGCGCACAGGGCCAAGGACCAGTTCCTGGCGGTGATGTCGCACGAGATGCGCACCCCGCTCAACGCCATCCTGGGGTACGTGGACCTGCTGGGGATGGGGGTCGCGGGGGAGCTGACGGAGCTGCAGCGCGCCTACATCGAACGGGTACACGTGGGCGGCCGGCACCTGCTCGACCTGATCAACGACGTGCTCGACCTGGCCCGAGCCGACGCCCGCCGGCTGGAGATGGACCTGCGCCCGGTG
>JAFAYN010000446.1 GCA_019240375.1 Gemmatimonadota bacterium | reverse complement strand
CGGGTGGTGGCCGGGGGGATGCCGCTCCCCTTCGCCTCCCGCTCGCTGCGGGGGGTGGCGCTGGTCGGCGGGAGCGCCGGGCGCCTGCTCGGCGAGGGGATCCGCGTGGTGGCGCCGGGCGGGCGGCTGGTGGCGGAGGGGGCCCCGGAAGGGGCCGCCGAGCGCGCCGCGGCCGAGGGGTTCCGGGTCCTCCTCGATCAGGAAGGGACGCTGGTGGCGGAGCGCCCCGGGGCCGCCGCCCACGTCCCCCGCTGACCGGGAGGCGGGCGCCGGAATCCGTTGCGCTCCCCCCCCTGCGCGGGTAAGTTGATCGGAGGGCCGGCCCCGGGTCCGGCACCCGCCGATCTCCACAGACGACGCTCCACGCATTCCGTCCCGAAAAAGCACTATGTCCTGGTGGAGTAACCTGCTCTCGGGAGGGTCCGGCTCCGATTCCAAGGCGCCGGACTACTACGAAGAGGGGGCCAACCTGCTTCGGGAAGAGAAATTCCACGAAGCGCTCACGTCCTTCCGGCTGGCCCTCCGCGACAGTCCGAACGACACCGACGTCCTGCAGCAGATCGCGGTGACGTACACGCATATCGGGATGTCCGACGAGGCGGTCCGCACCTACCGCCGCGTGCTGGAACTGAAGCCGCACGCGTCGGGGGCGCACTACGGGCTCGCCTTCCTCCTCCTGCAGCGCGGGGGCGCGGACGAGGCGGTGGCGCACCTGCGCTCCTTCCTCGCGCGGCCCCCCCGCACCCCGGGGGCGGAGCGGCACGTGGCGCACGCCCGCTTCACCCTGGCCGAGCTGACCGGCGAGGGCGAGGCGCTGGCCGAGTCGCCGCGCGACGTGTAGCCGCCGCCGGAATCCGTACCCGTTCCCTCCCCGAAAACGACCGTGCAAACCCCGGAAGTCTCGCTCGTGCTGACCACCGTTCCCGACATGGAAACGGGAGAGCGGATCGTCCGCCGACTGGTGGACGAGCGCCTGGCCGCGTGCGGGAACCTGGTCCCGGGGGTGGCATCAATCTTCCGTTGGCAGGGCGCCGTGCAGAAGGAAGGGGAGATTCTGGTTCTGATGAAGACCCGAACCGCCGCCGTCGAGCCCCTGTTCCGGCGGGTCTCCGAGCTGCACCCGTACGAGGTGCCGGAGCTGCTGAGCTTCCCGGTGGGCGCGGGCTCGCAGGCGTTCTGCGGGTGGGTCGTGGATGAGACTGCCGAGGTGCGTGCATGAGACGGCCGAGCACAGAAAACGAATCTTCCCTCCCCGAAGTCCCGGACGCGGAAGGCGAGGCCCCCGTGGGGGTGCAGAGCGATCCCGGCGAGACCTTCGGCGGCGACGCCGCGGGCCCGGAGGCCGCGCCGTCGGCGTCCCCGTACCTGCGCGCCGAGGCGCTGCTCGACCAGGGGCGGTACGCCGAGGCGGCGGAGGCCTTCACCTCCGTGACGGCCTCGCACCCCGACGACGTCCGCGCCCTGTTGGGCACGGGCGCCTCGCTGGCGGCGCTGGGACGTTACGACGCCGCGGAAAAGGAGCTGCGCCGCGCGCTGCGGCTGGCCCCCGACCAGGCGGAGGTCCACCTCCAGCTCGGGCTGATCCTGTTCAAGCGCGGGGTGTACGCCTCCGCCGCCGCGGAGCTGCGGCGCGCGGTGGAGCTGAACCCCGGCTCCGCCCCCGCGTACCTGGTGCTGGGCGAGGCGCTGAACCAGATGGCCCAGTCCGACCAGGCGCTGGAGGCGCTGGAGAACGTGACCCGGATCCAGCCGGACAACGCCAAGGCGTACTACGCCATGGGGATCGCCTACGACCGCAAGGGGCGCCCCGACCGGGCCGCCGAGATGTACCGGCTTTCCCGCGAGGTCGGGGGGCGCTGACCCGCCCGCCCGCGCCCCGCGCGCCCTTCCGCCGGCCCGGATCCGCCGATCCGGGCCGGTCGCGTTCCCGGCACCCTCACACCACCCCGATGACCCAGCTCGCTCCCGACCTCCGCGCCGACCTCGACCTGGCCGTCGCCGCCGCCCGCGCCGCCGGCGAGGCGGTGATGCGCTTCTTTCGGCACGGCGGCGAGGTGCGCTACAAGGGGCCCGAGCAGCCGGTGACCGACGCCGACCTGGCCGCCGACCGCATCCTGCGCGAAAGGCTCCTGGCCGCGCGCCCGGAGTATGGCTGGCTCTCGGAGGAGACGGCGGACTCGCCGGAGCGCCTGGGCCGGCGCCGGGTGTGGGTGGTGGACCCGATCGACGGGACCAACTCCTTCGTGCAGGGGATCCCCGAGTTCGCGGTGTGCGTCGGGCTGGCGGAGGAGGGGCGCGCCGTGCTGGGGGTGGTGTACGACCCGGCCACGGACGAGCTGTACTCCGCGGCGGCCGGGGGCGGCGCCTTCCGGAACGGGGAGCCGATCCGCGTCTCCGGTGCCGGCGAGCGGCGCGTGCTGGCCTCCCGCTCCGAGCTTCGCCGGGGGGAGTTCGCCGCCTTCCGCGAAGGGTGGAGCGTCGCACCGATGGGAAGTACCGCCTACCGGATGGCCAAGGTCGCGGA
>JAFAYN010000474.1 GCA_019240375.1 Gemmatimonadota bacterium | reverse complement strand
CCTTCCTCCGCCACCATCACCAGGCAGGGGCCATCCGGGCGTTCCACGAACCACCTCCGCCACTGCTCGGGGGTGATCCCCCCCCACCCGGACTCCTCTTCCCACAGGCGCAGCACGCCGGGGAGGTCGTCTTCGCGGAAGGGGCGGTACAGGGGCGCGTCCACGCCCGCCGCGGTGCTCACGACTCCCTCCGCCGCTCGTCCGCCGCCGTCCTGGCGGCGGCACAGTACAGCGCCGCGAGGGCCGAAGCGCAGTCGTTGGAGACGCGCAGCAGGAGCGCTCCCGCGGCGAGCGTCAGGACGGCCGCCGCCGCCCACGCCCCGTCCGCCGCGGCACCGGTCCCCAGCACCAGGAGCCCCAGGGCCAGCCACAGCACGATGGACGCGGGGCGGGGCCATGCGCGCAGGCGCACCAGCTGCCGCCCGCCGCCGTGCTCCTCCACCGCCATCCGCACGCGTACGGAGCCCAGCGTCCCGTCGCGCAGCTCCAGGTCCCAGCGGTCGGTGTCGCCGCCGTGGCGCACCACCGCGCGCTCCTCGCGCAGGGCGGCGTCCAGCTCCCGCAGGCGGTTCGCGGGATCGCGCCACCTTTCGCTCCACGCGCAGAGCACCCGCGGCCTCGGCAGCGCCAGCCCCCGCACCCCCTGCCTGCGCCAGGGGGTGATGCCGTGGGCCAGCCGTCCCCGGAGCCGCGCCAGCGGCTGCAGCAGGTGCAGCAGCGTCGTCAATCCGCGCCGCGCGACGACCGCCGCGGGGGGCATGGGGCGGCGGAAGCACGCCCGCATCCCGCCGCGCAGCGCCTGCCCCAGCTGCGCCAGCACGGCGGCGGCGGCGAGCGGGAGCGCAACCAGCAGGGGCGGCCAGAGGAGGCCCACCAGGCTGAGCGCCGCCAGCAGGAACACCCCCAGGTACCACTCCGGCATCAGGGGGAGGGAGCGGAGCGCCCCCGGCGCGGGCTGGTAAAGGCGCTGGAAGGGCGCCGTCCCCCACACCCCGCCGTAGACGCGGCCGGGGGGCGGCAGGATGGGCTGCAGGAGCCCGTCGCCGTAGATGCGCCCCGCCCACTGCACGTGCCCGCCCCCGTTGTACCGGTCCGGCCACTTGCGCTCCAGCATGGCCTCCGCGCGACCGTACCCCACCTGCTGCCGCCAGTACCCGCGCACCGTTCCCCGCCGGTGGTGCCACACCATGGCGGCGGGCGCGAATCCCAGCGTCCACCCGCGGTCCTGCAGGCGCCAGCACAGGTCCACGTCGTCCCCGGCGACGCGGAAGCGCGGGTCGAAGCCGCCCACCGCTTCCAGCGCGGCGCGCCGGAACGCCATGTTGCATCCGGGGATGTGCTCCGCCTCGCGGTCGGCGAGGAGGACGTGCACCGGCCCGCCCGGCGCGTTCGCCACGCAGTCGGCCACCAGCGAGGTGCCGGGCGGAGGCACGTTGGGGCCGCCTACCCCTGCGTGAGAGATGGCGACGAAGTCCATCGCCAGGTAGGTGAGCCACTCCGGGTCCGGGTACGCGTCGGCGTCCAGGTACGCCACGATCTCGCCCGTGGCCGCCTGCCACCCCGTGTTGCGCGCCGCGGAGAGCCCCCGGTTGGGGGTGCGGATCAGGCGGCAGTCGTACCCGGCCGCGATCCGGGGGGTGGCGTCGGTGGACCCGTCGTCCACCACGATCGTCTCGAAGTCCGGGTAGCGCAGGGCGGCCAGGGCACGCAAGGTGTCGTGCAGCGTGTCCTGGGCGTTGTAGGCGCACACCACCACGGAAACGCGCGGCCAGGCCTGCGCGGCAGGGACGGGAACCTCGGCGAACACCTCACCGACCGCGGCGAGCGCCGGCTTGGGCTCGCGCCCCCGGTCCGTCAGGCCGAAGTCCCAGTCCCCGATGTCGTACCCTCCACGGTGCCACTCGTCCGTCCAGGCGAAAGCGAAGGCGCCTGCGCACCCGCCGGCGAACGCGGCGCGCAGCTGCCACTCCAGCGACCGGGCCTGGGCCGCCTCTCCGTTGCGGCGGGAGTCCAGCCCCACCTCCGCGAGGACCAGCGGCCGGTCGCCGGCCAGGTTGTGCAGCCGGGCCAGGTACGCTTCCAGCCGTTCCTGCCGCTCCAGGTACACGTTGAAGCAGAGCAGGTCCGCGAAGGACAGGTCCAGGTACTCGGTGGAGGGGTAGTTCACGTAGGTGACCAGCCCACCCGTGTCCTCCTCCCGGGCCGCCCGGTACAGCCGCTGGAGAAACGTCTCCACCCGCCGCGCGCTGTGCCAGCGCACGATCCCCGCCGGGATCTCGTTCCCCACCGCGTAGCAGAGCACCGCCGGGTGTCCGGCGCACGCGCGCACGCCCCGGCGTACCCGCGCCTCGATGTCGCGGGCCCGCCCGCGCTCGTCCAGGAAAGCGACGTGCTGCTCCCAGGGGAGGCCCACCATGACCCGCAGGCCGTGGCCGTGTGCCGCGTCCAGAAGCCAGCGGGGCGGGACGGTGTAGGTGCGGAGGGAGTTGACGCCGTGGGCGGCCATCCGGGCGAAGTCGCGCTCGGCCGCCGCGGGGGTGCCGTACTCGCACCCGTTCGCGTCAGGGCGGAAGGGACCGTAGGTGACGCCGCGCAGGTACAGCTTCTCCTCCCCCGCGAAAAGGAACTTCCCGCCCACGCGCGGCCGGGCGTCGGCCGGGGGGGGCGCCAGGTGCCGTGGCGGCGCCGCGGGAACGGGCGTCGGCCGGACAGCGTCCAGGAGGGAACGGGGAGGGTTCATCGGGGGGCGGGGCGGAAGGGACGCGGGGCCGGGAAGGAGCACCGAACGCATCCGGGACGTCCGTGAAGGACTGAATCGGCGTCCCGGCCCTGCCCACACTTCCGGACCGCAAAGTGGTGGGCTGCCTCTCTTCGACAACTTTGGCGCGTCGGTACCGGTGAGTCAAGCTTCTCGTACGCCACTTCCGCGGTCCTCGGGTGAACGGGGCCCGGCGAAAGCCCTGGCACCAGCCCCGTGAAGGCGTTAAATAACCGGACGAGCCGGGAAGCCGAAGTCCCACCCTTTCTGAAAATCCCCTCTCATGTCCGAGCTGTCGAAGCGGGTGACCAGCCGAAGGGCCTTCCTGCGGCACATGGCGCTGGGCGCCGGCGCGGTGATGGTGAGCGGCGCGTGGCGGTTCGAGTTCGCGTCGAACGAAAGGGCGCTGATCGACAGCGTCGCCGAGGCGTGCCGGCGGCTGGCCCCGCTCGGCTGGCGGCAGCTGTTGATGGAGGTGACCGCGGGCGGGCTCGACATCGCCGCCCGCGACCTCGCCGAGCAGCTCGCCAGGCCGCTGCGGATCGACCGCGGCCATCCCGGCTTCGGCGACTTCAACGTCGCGGGGACGCGCGCCATCGAGGCGGGCTCGCCCGACCGCAGCCTGCTGTACCACGCGTTCGCGTCCCCCGGCGTGGTCGCGAACCGGGCCGGCGCCGCGCTGCGCGGCTACCCGACGCTGGCGGAGATCGACGCGGTGGAGAACTACGTGTACGGCGTGCGCCCCCCGACGATCGAGAGCCTGCGCGCGCGGGCCGGCGGGAAGCCGCTCGGCATCGTCGTGTTCGCGCTGCAGTACCGCAACACGCCCAACTCGGTGCACGGCCGTCACGCCGAGCTCTGCTTCTCGCGCACCGGGATCGCGCGCATCGGCACCATCGATCCGCTCTACGACCCGCGCACCCGGAGCTTCGCGTCGGTCGACCCAGCCCGGCCGTTCGACTTCCGGGTGGTCCCGCAACGCTTCGCGGCCTACGTCGCGATGAAGACGAACGGCGACGCGGCGAGCTTCGGTCCGCAGGACGCGCTCCCGGGCGACGACCAGCTCGGCTTCTGGGTACCGCTGCACAAGCTGTTCGACGGCGCGGAGTGCATCGCGGGCACCGAGATCGCCCTGGAGGTGCGGCGCGACCTGCGCAACGACGCGCTGGCGCGCTTCCACGAGTGGCTGGACCTCAACGGCTACCAGAACGACTGGCGCGGCGAGGACCTGGAGAACTTCCCGTTCCTGATCCGGAACGAGCGCATCGCGTCGTTCTCCAGTCGCCCGGACTACGCCCCGGGGATGATCGAGCCCCGCCCCGCGCCGCTGGTCAACGTCGCCGAGTACCAGGGGCGCCGGCTGACCTACCCGGTGGACCCCGCCTTCAGCGGCGACCCCGCCAACCTCGCCTTCTCGTCGGCGCAGGTCATCCCCGGGCCGCCGAGCGAATCGCCGTCGTACATGTACGACACGGCGCAGAACACCCGGCGGCCCTCCCCGGAGTACCTCAACCTGCGCCACCGCGTGAACGCGGACGGCACGGTCGAGAACCTGAACCCGCGCCCCGACATGATGGAGGTCATCCGCGCGGGCGGCTACCGGGCGCAGCACCACATCGACTACGTCGGCGACGGCTGGGTCGAGGCGCGCTGTGACGCGCTCGAAGCCGCGATCCCGACGCGCGTGCCCGCGTACGCCGTCGTGGCGCCGCCGGACTTCTTTCCGAAGGTCAGCCAGCGCGACCTGATGAGCTGGTGGAACCGCGAGGTGCCGCAGCCGGTGCGCGCGGCGCTCTGGGCGGTCGCGCCGCTCACCCTCTCGCAGACGCGCATCGCCGCGAACGTCACGCTGCCGATCAACTTCGGCATCGACGACACGACGGTCACGGCGATCGTGACGCAGCCGGCGGAGGCCGGCGGGCCCGTACAGCCGCCGAACGGGCCGCTGCCGGAGGAGATGACCGGCCTTCCCGACACCTCACCCGGCCTTTTCGATCCCGGCTGGGACACCAGCCAGGACATCTACTTCAGCGATCCCGACACGCCGCTGCAGAAGTTCCTGTCGGGGTACGGCCTCGGCGCTCCCTTTGTCGAGGACGCCAAGCTGTGCGCCGCCTACGGCGCATACTGGCCGGGGGTGTCGCCGGACGCGACGCGTACCTTCCAGCCCGCCAAGTCGTTGAGCGGCCTCCTGTACCCGTGGCCGACCATCGCCCCCCTCACCGACGAGGAGATCGGCATCGTGCCGTCCGCGGGCGGCAGGTACATGCCGTGGGACGGGGTGCGCGGTCCGAGCGTGAGGACGGTGAACGGCCGGCGGGTCGCCGCCTACAGCGACGCCAACCGGGTGGATTACATCGACATGCCGGGCACCATGACGGCCGCCCTGACCTCGCGCATCGACTTCGACGAATACACCGCGCGCGTGCTGGCGATGTCGCGGGTGTACTGGAGTCTCGGGATCCACGACCCGGAGATCGAGCGGGAGCACCCGTCCGACCACGAGGCGGCGATGATCCAGATCATGCGCGCCAAGTCGTCGTGGGCGGTGCGCTCCTTCCAGCCCGTCGCCGCGCGCGACGCGGCCCTCGCCGCCGCGGAGCGGGCGACCGGCGTACGCCTGGCCGGACCGAAGCGCTATCGCTTCGAGGTGTTCCGCTGGGGCGAGCAGACCACCGATCCGCGGGACATCCGGACCGTGCTGGTGGAGATGCTGGAGACGGCGGTCGTGTACGTCGCCGGGGACACGGTGCTGATCCGCCGCGACGAGGGGCCGTGGACGCACGACGCATCGATACCGACGTCCTGATCGTCGGCGGCGGTCCCGCGGGCGCCGCCGCGGCGATCACCTGCGCCCGCAACGGCGTGCGCGTGATGCTGTGCGAGCGCGACGCCACCAGCGGCGAGCGCCCCGGCGAAACGCTGCACCCGGGGATCGAGCCGCTGCTGGCGCAGCTCGGCGTGGCCGACCGCCTGGCTGCCGTCACCGGCGCGCGGCACCCAGGCATCTGGATCGAGTGGGGGAGCGCCCGCCGCTTCGAGGGGTTCGGCGGGGACGAGCACGGAGCGTGGCGGGGCTTCCAGGTGTGGCGGGCCGACTTCGACGCGATGCTGCTCGACCGGGCGCGCGAGCTGGGCGTGGACGTGCGCCGGCCGTGCGCGGCCACCGGGGTGCTGGACGACGCCCGTACCCGGACGACCGACGGCGTGGTGTCCGCGCGCGTCCGGGTGGACGCGACGGGGAGGGCGCGCTGGCTGGGACGCGCCCTCGGCGTCCCGGCCGAGCCGCGCTCCCGGCGGCTCTTCGCGCGCTACGGCTACGTGGAGGGTGAGTGCCCGCCGCGGGACGATGCCCCCGCGCTGGTGGCCGACGTGGAGGGGTGGACGTGGACGGCGCGGGTGAAGCCGCGGCTCTACCAGTGGACGCGCGTCGCCTTCAACGGCGAGCGGACGGCCGCAGACTGGCTCCCCGACGAGTTCGCCGGGATGACCCGCCGCGGCCCGGCGCGCGGAGCGGACGTGACGTGGCGCATGGCGGAGCGGGTGGCGGACGCGGACTGGTTCATGGTGGGCGACGCCGCCGCGACCCTCGACCCGACTTCCTCGCACGGCGTCCTCAGGGCACTGACCTCGGGGATGATGGCCGGCCACCTCGCCACCGCGATCGTACAGGAGCGCGCCCCCGCCCACGAGGCCGCGGCCGTCTACCACGGCTGGCTCGCCGACTGGTTCGCGGCCGACGCCGCCCGGCTCGGCGAGTTCTACCGCCGGCTGAACGTCGAGGTCTGACGTGCCGGCGGCCTACCCGTCCGCGTTCAGCGCCTCGCGCGGCTGGATGCGGAGCGCCCGCCGCGTGGGGACCACGCAGGCCAGCATGCACACGCCGGTCATCACGGCCATGTACCCTGCCAGTAGCGCGCCGAGCTGGAGCGCGGACAGGCTCCACGATCCGTTCGCCAGCCCCATGGCGAGAAGGTACCAGACGCCGAGGAGAGCGCCGAGGACGGCGCCGGCCGCCACCTGCCCGGTCATCCGCGCGAGGATGGCCGCCATGATCTGGCGCGCCTGCGCCCCCAGCGCGATCCGGACGCCGATCTCCCGCGTCCTGCGCGAGACCGTGAAGGAAAGGATGGCGTAGATCCCGGCGTAGGTCAGCAGGAGGGCGAGAAAGCTCCCCAGGACGATGACCCGGAACCAGCCGTCGAAGGCGAGGAGCGCCCCCTGTCCCACCTGGTCCAGGGGGAAGAGGTCCTCGACCCGGAGGGCGGGGTCCGCCGCCGCCGCCAGCTCCGTCATCCGGCCGGCGAGCGCGAGCGGGTCTCCCGCCACGTGCACCGCCACGCGGACGGAGTGCAGGCCGCCCGTGTCCAGGGGGCGGTAGATCCCGGCGTTGCTGGGGAGCAGGGGATTGATCTGCATCGCCATGTCCCGCACCACCCCCACGACCTCCAGCCAGGGGCCGGGCTCCTCCCCGTTCGACACGGAACGTATCCGCCGCCCGACCGCGTTGCGGCCGCCCAGGTGCTCGCGGACGAACGACTCGTTCACCACCACCGCCCGAGCGTCCGGGACGAAGTCGCCCTCGCGGAACGCGTGGCCGGCGACGACCCTGGCGCCGAGCACGTCGAAGAAGTCGGCGTCCACGCCGGCCACCTGCACCGCGGCCGGGGGAGCGGCGGCCGCGCCCGGGTCCTCCACCTCCAGCGCCGCCCAGCCGTGCGAGGTCCCGGGGAGCGCGCTGGCGACGGTCACCCCGACGACCCCCGGCTCGACGGCCGCGCGGGCCTTCAGCACGCGGTACGCCGCCGCGAAGCGGGCCGCCTCGTCGCGGGCCGGCTTCCCACCTGCGGCGTCGGGAGCCTCCACGCCGTCCATGGCCAGGCGCATCGACAGGAACTCGGCGGTCCGCACGCCGGGGTCGGCCGAGCGGAGCTTCCACGTGTAGGTCCCGAGCGTCCCGGCGATGGGGACGAGCACCACGGTCAGCGCCACCTGCCCCACGATCACCGCGGTCCAGACCCGACCGAGGCGCATCCCCGCCCCCCGCCCGGGGAGGCTCTGGAGCCCCGCCTGGCCGTTCCTCCCCGTCACACGCAGCCCCGGCAGCACGCCGGCCACCACCGCGCCGAGCACCGCCAGCGCCGCCGCGTAGGCGATGGTGGAGGTCGAGAGGCCGCCGTCGGCCCACGGCCGGGCCGTTTCGCCGTCCGACCGCGCCACTGCCTCGCCCAGCTGCGCCGCCCACGCGTGCCCGACGGACGCGGCCCACAGCCCGACCGCGATGGCGACCGCCGCGAGTACCAGCGCCTCGGCGAAGAGCTGGAAGACGATCCTGCCGCGGCTGGCTCCCAGGGCGCTGCGCACGGCCATCTCCCCCTCGCGCGTCGCCGCTCGCGCGAAGACGAGGAGCGCCACGTTGGCGCAGATCGTCCCCATGAGCACCGCCAGGAAAAGGGCGGACAGGGCGAACAGGCTGGAGTTGCCCGTGCCGCGTCCGGGGCGGAACGGGTTCTCGAAGCCCAGGAGCGTCGGCTTCAATTCTCCACCCGCTTCCGGCCGTGGCTCCTCCGCGGTGCCGGCGGCTCCGACCGCGTCGAACTCTGCCCTCGCCCGCTCCAGCGAGACGCCGGGCGCGAGGCGGCCGAAGACCTCGACGGCCGGACCGTCGCCGCGGGCGGCCGGGGCGGGGCGGAGCGGCACCCAGAGGTCCTGCGGCGGCAGGTCCGGCATTCCGTCCGAGGGGAGGACGAAGGCGAAGTCCTCCGGCATGACGCCGACCACGGTCGCATGCTCGCCGCCCACCCGCACCACGCGTCCCAGCACGCCGCGGTCGCCGCCGAAGCGCCGCTGCCACAGGTCGTAGCCGAGCACCACGACGGGCGGCGCGCCCGGGGCCTCGTCGTCCGCGACCAGCCCCCGGCCGAGGAGCGGGGGCGCGACCAGGGTGAACGCGCTCGCGCTGACGGACGCCTCCGCGACCGCGGTCGACGATTCCCCGCCCGGCGACAGGTCGCGCGTCCGCGACGACAGGGCGGAAAGCGCCTCCACCGAGGCGAGCTTCCCGCGCCAGGCGACGAGGTCCGGGAGCGTGAGCGGGGCCGGGCTGGTGGTCGCGGTGCTGACCCGCTGCAGCCGGACGATCGCGTCCACGTCCCGGTAGGCGAGGGGCGGGAAGTATATGTCCTTGATGAGCTGGAAGGCGCCGGCCCCGAAGGCGATCCCGAAGGCCATCGCCAGCACCGCGACCACGGTGAGCCCGGGGTAGCGGACCAGCATGCGCCAGCCGAGCCGGAAGTCGAGCCCCATCCCGCTGATCCCGGTGAGCCCCCGCGCGTCGCGCCCCTCCTCCTTGTAGCGGTCGGTGCTCCCGAAGGCGATGCGCGCCCGCCGGTACGCCTCCCGCGAGGTCATCCCCCGCTCCCGCACCAGGCGCTCGGCCTCCATCTCCAGGTGGAAGCGCATCTCCTCGTCCATCTCTGCCTCCATGCGGTCGGGGCGCCGGAGCCCACCCCAGTACGAACGCGCCCGCGCGAACAGACCGTTCATCTCAGACCTCCTGGGGGGTGGTGCGCAGCGCCAGCGCGATCGCGTCGGCGAGCCGGTTCCAGCTCGCGACCTCCTCGCCCAGGCGCTCGCGTCCGGCGGTGGTGAGGCGGTAGAACTTGGCGCGGCGGTTGTTCTCGGAGATCCCCCACTCGCTCTCGATCAGCCCCCGGTGCTCCAGGCGGTAGAGGGCGGGGTAGAGCGCGCCCTGCTGGACCTGGAGCGCGCCGCCCGTGATCTGCTCGATGCGCAGCAGCACGCCGTAGCCGTGCAGCCGCCCGAGGGAGACGGCCTTGAGGATCAGCAGGTCGAGCGTTCCGGGAAGCAGTTCGGCGGGTTGCGCCATTCGTCTCTCCTAAGCTGCCAAGGAGAGGGGGGTGGACCGCA
>JAFAYN010000416.1 GCA_019240375.1 Gemmatimonadota bacterium | reverse complement strand
GCCTGGCCCACGCCGACCCGGCCTCGGAACTCCCCGCCGGGATGCTGGCGCTGGGAGGGAGCTTCCGGGTAAAAGGTCCGAGCGGCGAAAGGGAGATTGCGGTGGAGGACTTCTACACCGGCCTGTTCGGCACCGCGCTGGAGGGGGACGAGATGCTGGTGGAGGTGGAGATCCCCACGATGGCGCCGAACACCGGCTGGGCCTTCCAGGAAGTATCCCGCCGCCACGGCGACTTCGCCCTGGCCGGGATCGCCGCGGCGGTGACGGTGGACGAGGAGGGCCGCTGCAAGACCTCCAGGATCGCGCTGTTCGGCGTCGGCGACGCCCCGGTGATGGCCCGCGAAGCCGGCGCCCTGCTGGAAGGCCAGCGCCCCACGCCCGAAGCGATCCGCGAAGCAGCGCAGGCCGCCGCCCAGCGGGATGTGGACCCCCCGGCCGACATCCACGCCAGCGCTGACTACAGGCGAAGCCTGGTGGAGGTGCTGGTGAGAAGAGCGCTCCCGATCGCGCTGGAGCGAGCCGGAGCGCACCACCTGCGGTAAACGCAGTAGCAGTCGAACAACCGGGATCCCTCCGGAGCGCGAAGATCGCGTGAGGGACGCGAGCCCGAAGGGGCGAGACCCGGGGGCGGTTTCCCGGGGCTCGACTCCGTTGCACACGGTTGTTTCGTGTGCTACGGAGCCGCAGCCCGACCCCGGCGCAGCCGGGGGCACGCCCAACCCAGCCGTAAGCAGTTCAAAAGCAGTCCCACCCACACCCAAACGGGACACGATGAAGCTGTACGACCTGTCGCAGCCACTGAACGAGCAGGCCCCCTTCTGGCCCTACTACCCGCCGTTCGAGGTCAAGTACATCAAGCGCAAAGCCGAGCACGGCGTGAACGCCCAGTACATCCAGACCTCCAACCACATGGGCACCCACCTGGACGCCCCCAGGCACTTCGTCACCAAGGGGATGACCATCGACCAGATCCCGATGAACTGGCTGTGCGGCCCCGGGGTGATCGTGGACCTGACGGACGAGATGGACGAGCTGGCCCTGTACACGCCCAAGATGATCGAGGACCGGGTGGAAGTAAGAAAGGGCGACCTGCTGATCCTGCACACCGGCTGGCACCGCTACGCGCAGTGGGGCGAGGAGGCCGACGAGGAGAAGTACATCCACATGCACCCGGGAGCCCACCCCGACATGGTGCAGTGGCTGCTGGACAAGGAGATCCACATCTGGGGCGTGGACGTGGTCAGCACCGACCACCCGATGGACCTTCCCATCGGCCGCTTCCTGGGTAAGGGGATGCACGGCCACTGCGACCGGGTGCGCGCCGCGGCCGAAAGGAAGTTCGGTGGCCCCGAGGCGGTGGCGAAGCTCTTCCCCGACGAGGACTACCAGCTCACGCACAACAAGCTGTTCGGCCACAACTGCATGCACATCGAGAACCTGGGCGGCGAGATCAGCGCCCCCGAGATCCAGAACCGGCGGATGATCATCGGCTGCTTCCCCTGGAAGTTCCAGGGCGGCGAGGCGGCGTTCGCCCGCGTGGTGGCGTTCGACGGCGAGTGGCCGGCGAATCCGTGAGAACGGCTTTTTACGGCCTGGTTGGGCGTGTCCCCCGCTGCGCGGGGGCCGGGCTGCGGCTCCGTTGCACACGATACTACCATGTGCAACGGAGTCGAGCCCCCGCGAAACCGCCGCGGGGTCTCGCCCCTTCGGGCTCGCGTCCCTCACGCGGCGCCGGCGCGGATGCCGGTATCTTCGTTCGTGAACTGTACCTCTTTGCACAACCTACCGGCGCCTGATGCCCGACGAATCGATCGCCCTGCTGTCCGCCTCCGAGATGGCCCGGCTCGTACGGGCGCGCGAGCTTTCGCCCGTGGAGGTGCTGGAGGCCTGCCTGGAGCGGGTGGAGCGGCTCAATCCCACCATCAACGCGGTGGTGACGCTCAATCCTCGAGCCCGCGACGAGGCCGCGGAGCTGGAGCGGCGGATTGCTCGCGGAGAGGACGTGGGTCCACTGGCGGGAGTCCCAGTCGGGATCAAGGACGTCACGCAGGTGGGGGGGCTGCGCTGCACCTTCGGCTCGCCCCTGTTTTCGGACCACGTCCCCGACGAGGACGCGGAGGTGGTGCGGCGCTTCCGCGCGTCGGGAGCGGTGATCCTGGGGAAGACCAACACCCCGGAGTTCGCGGCGGGGGGGAACACCTTCAACGAGGTGTTCGGGCGGACGCACAACCCGTGGAACCCGGAGCGTAGCGCGGGCGGATCCACCGGGGGCGGGGCGGCGGGGCTGGCTACGGGGATGATCGCGCTGGCGGAGGGGACGGACCTGGGCGGCTCGCTCCGTATCCCGGCCTCGTTCTGCGGCGTGGTGGGGCTGCGCCCCTCGGTGGGGCTGGTCCCCACCACGCCCAGCGACTACCTGTGGGACACGCTGCAGGTGACCGGCACCATCGCGCGCAGCGCGGAGGACGTGGCGCTCTCGCTCCAGGCGGTCGCCGGGCCCAGCGAGCTTGCCCCGCTGGCGCAGTCCATCGCCGGACGCGACTTCGTGGGGGCGGTACGGAGCGCGGATCCTCGGGGGCTACGGATCGCCTACTGCCCGGACATCGCGGGGATCGGGATCGACGCGCAGGTGGAGCGGGTGTGCCGGGAGGCGGCGCTGGCGCTGGACGGTGCGGGCGCCTCGGTGGAGACCATCGAGCTGGACCTGGCGTACGCGCGCCCGGCCTTCCTGGCGCTGCGGGGGCTCTGGTTCGTGTCCATGCTCCACCCGCACCTGGACAGGCTGGACCGCTTCGGCGTCAACGTCGCCAACAACCTGCGCGCGGGGCTGGCGACCACCGTGGAGGAGTTGGGGGCGGCGGAACAGGCGCGCAAGCGCATCCGGGAAACCTTCCGCGACCTGTTCCGCCGCTTCGACTACCTGCTGACGCCCACCATGGCCGTTCCCCCCTTCCCCGTCACCGAGAACTA
>JAFAYN010000235.1 GCA_019240375.1 Gemmatimonadota bacterium | reverse complement strand
GGCTGGAGCTGGAAGGGCTGATCGGCTTCTTCGTCAACACGCTGGTGCTGCGCGCCGACCTGTCCGACGACCCCACGCCGCGCCGGCTGCTGCGACTCGCCCGCGAAACGCTGCTGGGGGCGCAGGCGCACCAGGACGTCCCCTTCGAGCGGCTGGTGGAGGAGCTGGCGCCGGAGCGGACGCTCCAGCACACCCCGCTCTTCCAGGTCCTGTTCGCCCTGCAGAACGTGGACGAGGGGGAACTGCGCCTGGGCGAGCTGGAGATGGAGCACATCCATGCCGACACCGAGGTCGCCAAGTTCGACCTGAGCCTGAACATGGCCGAGGCGTACGACGGGGCGGTGGGCGGGATGCTCTCCTACCGCACCGAGCTGTGGGAGGCCGCCACCATCGAGCGGATGGGGCGGCACCTGGAAGCCATCCTCGCGGAGATGACCGCCCACCCCGACCGCCCCCTTTCGGAGATCGAGCTGCTGGCGGGCCCGGAGCGGGAGCAGGTGCTGCGCGCCTGGAACGCCACCGCGCGCGACTACCCCGCTCGTCCCGTCCACGAGCAGATTACAGCGCAGGCCGCGAGCACCCCCGACGCGCCCGCGGTGACGTTCGAGGGCGAGACCCTCACCTACGCGGAGCTGGACGCGCGCGCCAACCGCCTCGCTCACCACCTGCGCCGCCTGGGTGTCGGGCCGGAGGTGCCGGTGGGGCTGTGCGTGGAGCGCTCGGCGGAGATGCTGGCCGGCGTGCTCGGCATCCTCAAGTCCGGCGGCGCCTTCGTCCCGCTCGACCCGGGCTACCCCTCCGAGCGCCTGGGCTACATCCTCGCCGACGCCGCGCTCCCCGTGCTGGTGACCGCCGGCAACGCAGCCGACGCGCTCCCGGAGCACGGGGCCGCCGTGGTGCGCCTGGACTCCGCCGCCCTCGATCAGGAGAGCGCGGCCGAGCCGGCGCCGCTGGCCGGGCCGGACACCGAAGGGCTCGCCTACGTGATCTACACCTCGGGCTCGACCGGGCGCCCCAAGGGGGTGTGGGTCCAGCACGGCTCGCTCGCCAACCTGGTTGCCGCCACGCGCGAGGCGTTCGGCATCCGGGCCGGGGACGTGATGCCCTCGCTGGCGAGCTTCGCCTTCGACATCTGGCTCTTCGAGACGCTGCTGCCGCTCTCCGTGGGCGCGGCGGTGCGCATCGTGCCGCGGGAGCGGGTGATGGAGCCGGAGCGCCTGGTGGAGGACCTGGCCGGCTGCACGCTGCTGCACGCGGTGCCTGCGCTGATGCGCCAGATCGTGCGCGCGCCGGGGGCCGGGGAGGCGCTGAAGTCGCTGCGAGCGGTGTTCGTCGGTGGGGACCTGGTCCCGGCCGACCTGCTGGCCGAGGTGCGCGAGGCGCTCCCCGCGGCCACGGTCCAGGTGCTGTACGGCCCCACGGAAGGGACGATCCTGGCGTCGAGCTGGCGGGTGCCGGTTGAGGGGGAGCTGGAAGGGGCCCGCATCGGCACACCGCTGGGGAACGTGCGCCTGTACGTCACCGATCCGGCCGGCAACGCCCAGCCGACCGGCGTCCCCGGCGAGCTGCGCATCGGCGGCGCCGGGGTAGCCCGCGGCTACCTGCGTCGCCCCGACCTGACCGCCGCCAGCTTCGTCCCCGACGCGTTCTCGGGCGAGGCGGGGGCGCGGCTGTACCGCACCGGTGACCGGGTGCGCTGGCTGGCCTCGGGCGAGCTGGAGTTCCTGGGGCGGACGGACACGCAGGTCAAGGTGCGCGGGTTCCGCATCGAGCCCGGCGAGATCGAGGCGGTGCTGGAGCGGCACGCGCAGGTGGGCGAAGCCGTGGTGGTGGTGCGCGAGGACGAGCCCGGGGAGCGGCGCCTGGTGGCCTACGTGGTCCCGGCGCAGGCGGAGGAAGGGGTGGAGCTGTGGCCCTCGATCGGAGAGTACTTCGTCTACGACGAGCTGATCTACCAGGGGCTCACCCACGACACGCTGCGCAACCAGCGCTACCTGCGTGTCCTGCGCCGTCACGTGCAGGGAAGGGTGGTCCTGGACGTGGGCACCGGAAAGGACGCCATCCTCGCGCGCCTGGCCGTGGAGGCCGGCGCCCGGCACGTCTACGCCGTCGAGATCATGGAGCGCGCCTACCTGGCCGCACGTGAGCGCATCCGCGAGCTGGGGCTGGAGGACCGCATCACCCTGGTTCACGGTGACGCCCGCACGGTCGACCTCCCCGAGCCGGCCGACGTGTGCGTCTCCGAGATCCTGGAGTCGATCGCCGGGGGCGAAGGCGCGGCCCTGATCCTCAACCAGGCGCGGCGGCTCCTGGCGCCCGGGGCGGTGATGATCCCCGCCTGGGCGCGCACGCGCATGGCCGCGGTCACCCTGCCGGAGGAGATCCGCGGCGAGCCTGCCTTCTCGCGCACGGCGGCGCACTACGTGGAGCGGATCTTCGCGGAGGTGGGCCATCCCTTCGACCTGCGGCTCTGCATCCGGGGCTTCCCCGTGCAGAACGTGCTGTCGACGGTGGGCACGTACGAGGAGCTGGACTTCGCCGCCGGGCCGGTGGAGGCGGAATACGTACGGCGGGAGGAGCTGGTGGTGGAGCGCGCGGGCCGCCTGGACGGGCTGCTGCTCTGGCTGCGGATGGCGCTGGCCGAGGGGGAGGAGCTGGACATCCTGGAGGAGGATACGGCGTGGTTCCCGGTGTACTTCCCCCTCTTCGACCCGGGAGTGGAGGTGGAGGCGGGAGACCGGCTGCGCGTGGAGTGCCGCGCGGAGGTGCCGGGGGACGGAGTGGCACCGGATTACGGAGTGCGCGGAGTGCTGGTGCGGGCGCGGGGCGGGGCGGAGCTTCCGTTCGATTTCGTGTCGTCGCACCACGCGCGCGAGTTCCGGGCGAGCCCCTTCTACGGGCGGCTCTTCGCGGGAGGGGAGGTGCGGGTGCGGGAGGACGCCGACGCCGCGCTCCCCGATGCGCTTCGGACGCACCTGAAGGGGAGCGTTCCGGAGTACATGGTGCCGAGCGCGTTCGTGACGCTGGAGTCGCTCCCGCTCACCCCCACCGGCAAGGTGGACCGCCGCGCCCTCCCGGCGCCCGAGGGCGCCTCCGGCCGCGTCTACACCGCGCCCCGCACCCCGGCCGAGGAGCACCTCGCCGGGATCTTCGCCGAGGTGCTGAAGGCGGAGCGGGTGGGGATCCACGACGACTTCTTCGCGCTGGGCGGTCACTCCCTCCTCGCCACCCGGGTGACCTCGCGCATCCGCGAGCCGCTGGGGGTGGAGGTGCCGCTTCGGGTCCTGTTCGAACTCCCCACGGTGGCCGGGCTGGCGCGGTGGGTCGACGACGCGCTGGAGGAGGCCGAGGGGACCGGGGCGGCGGAGTCGATGGAGGCCCCGGCGCAGATGGGGCAGCTCGCCGGCGGGCGGCGTGGCGTGCTGCGCAGGCTCCACGAGGGGAGCCGGGGCAAGCAGCCGCCGATCGCGCGCCTCCCGCGCGACGGCTCGCCGCTCCCGCTCTCTTTTGCGCAGCACCGGCTCTGGTTCATCGACCGGATGGAGCCGGGGAGCAGCGCCTACAACATGCCTTTCCCGCTGCGCTTCCGCGGGGCCCTGGACCGGGAGGCCATGCAGTGGGCGCTGGGCGAGGTGACGCGGCGGCACGAGTCGCTGCGCACCGTGTTCGCCGAGGTGGAGGGCGAGCCGGTGCAGGTGATCCGCCCCGCCGGGTCGTTCTTCCTCCCGGTGGTGGACCTGGGCGGCCTCCCGGAGCGGGCGCGCGAAGCCGAGGCGGCGCGGCTGGCCGAGCGCGACGCGCTCCGCCCCTTCGACCTGGCGGCCGGTCCGCTGATGCGGGCCACCCTGGTGCGCGTCGGGGCGGCCGAGCACGCGGCGCTCTTCACCCTGCACCACATCATCAGCGACGGGTGGAGCACCGGGATCCTGGTGCGCGAGTTCTCGGAGCTGTACGCCGCCCGCCTGGCCGGGCGCCCCTCGCCCCTCCCCGAGCCCGAGGTGCAGTACGCGGACTTCGCGGCGTGGCAGCGGGAGTACCTGTCCGGCGAGCGGCTGGAGGCGCAGCTCGCGTTCTGGCGGGGGCAGCTCGCGGGGGCGCCCCCCGCCCTGGACCTCCCCACCGACCACCCGCGCCCGCCGGTCCCCACCTCGCGCGGCGGGACGAGCCGCTTCGTGGTCCCCCGGGCGACCTCCGCGGCGCTCCGCGAGCTGGGGCGCCAGGAGGGGGCCACCCCCTCCATGTACCTCCTCGCCGGGCTGCAGCTTCTCCTGGCGCGCTACGCCGGGCAGGACGACGTCAGCGTCGGGACGGCCATCGCCGGGCGCAACCGGCTGGAGCTGGAGGGGCTGATCGGCTTCTTCGTCAACAACCTGGTGATCCGGACCGACCTGTCCGACCGCCCCAGCGGGCGGGCGCTGCTGCGGAGGGTGCGGGAAACCACCCTGAGCGCCTTCGCGCACCAGGAGATCCCCTTCGAGCGGCTGGTGGAGGAGCTGGCGCCGGAGCGCTCGCTCCAGTACTCGCCCCTCTTCCAGGTCCTGTTCAACATGCAGAACGTGGACTCGGGCGAGCTGCGGCTGGGCGGGCTGGGGGTGGAGCCGCTGGCCGCCTCGGGCGAGGGGGCCAAGTTCGACCTGAGCCTGTACGCCTCGGAGATGCCCGACCACTTCGGCGGCTTCGTCACCTTCCGCGCCGACCTGTGGGAGGAGGCCACCGTGGCGCGGATGCTGGAGCACTACGCCGCCCTCCTGGGCGCGCTGGCCGCCGACCCGGACCGCCCCGTGGCCGAGCTCCCCTGGCTGACCGACGCCGAGCGGCGGCAGGTGCTGCGCGGGTGGAACGACACCCGCCGCGGACTCCCGCTGGGGGTCCTGGCCCAGGGCCCGTTCGAGGCGCAGGCGCGCCGCACCCCGGACGCCCCGGCGCTGGTCTTCGAGGGGCGCACCCTCAGCTACGCCGCGCTGGACCGGCGCGCCAACCAGCTCGCCCGCCACCTGCAGCGCCAGGGGGTCCGCCCCGAGACGCGCGTGGGCGTCTGCGTGGAGCGCTCCCCGGAGATGGTGATCGCCCTGCTGGCGATCTTCAAGGCCGGCGGCGTGTACGTCCCGCTCGACCCCACCCACCCCGCCGACCGGCTGGCCTACCAGCTGGAGAATTCGGCCGCCCCGCTCGTCCTGGTCGGGGAGGCCGTCGCCGACCGCGTCCCGGCGGGGGCGGCGCGGCGGATCGTGCTGGAGCGGGCCGCGGTGGAGATCGACCGCGAGGAGGAGACCGCCCCGGCGAGCGGCGCCACGCCCGCCAACCTGGCGTACGTGATCTACACCTCCGGCTCCACCGGCCG
>JAFAYN010000145.1 GCA_019240375.1 Gemmatimonadota bacterium | reverse complement strand
GAGCCGCGGCTTCCCCATGCCCGCCAACAACCGCAAGCAGGCCTTCTTCCCCGAGGGGAGCAGCATCATCCCCAACCCCACCGGGACCGCCCCCGGCTTCATCACCCCGGTGGGGCGCGGCGAGGCGATCCGCCACGTGGTGTGCCTCCCCGGCGTCCCGCGCGAGATGAAGCGGATGATGGCCGACTCGGTGGTCCCCTGGCTGGAGGGGTTGAACCCCGGGCTCCGCTTCGCCTCGCGCACCTTCAGCACCGTGGGGCTCACCGAAAGCCGCCTGGACGAGCTGCTGGCCGGGGTGATCTCGCCGGAGGAGGCGAGGTTGGCCTTCCGCGCCGCCTTCCCGAAGATCCAGGCCCGCGTCACCGTCTCCGGCACCCCGGACGAGGACCTGGAGGGGCGACTGGACCAGCTGGAGGCCCGCGTCCGGGAAAGGCTGGGCGCGCACGTGTACGCCCTGGGCGACGAGGGGATGGAGGAAACGGTGGGGAAGCTCCTGCGCGAGCGGGGGCTGACCCTGGCCGTGGCCGAGTCGTGCACCGGCGGGCTGATCGGACACCGGATCACCGAGGTGCCGGGGAGCTCCGCGTACTTCCTGCTGGGGGTGGTCACCTACTCCAACCAGGCCAAGCAGCAGCTCCTGGGGGTACGCATCGAGACGCTGGAGGAGCACGGGGCGGTGAGCACGCAGACCGCCGAGGAGATGGCCGCAGGGGTGCGTCGCATCTCCGGCGCCGACCTGGGGCTCGCCACCACCGGGATCGCCGGGCCGGGCGGGGGAACGCCGGACAAGCCGGTGGGGACGGTGTGCGTGGGGCTGGCCTGGGAGGGCGGCGCCTGGTCGCAGCGTTACAACCTGGGGGAGCGCTCCCGCGACTGGATCAAGGGGATGACCGCGCAGACCGCGCTGGACCGGGTGCGCCGCTGGCTGCTGGGAGAAGACGAAAGTCGTGCCTGACGCCGCCCCGCACGAGTGGCACCGGGACGGGTACACCGTCAGCACCGACCGGGACCGGCTGGACCTTGAGGTGGTGCACGGCTACCTGACCCGCTCGTACTGGAGCCCCGGGATCTCTGAGGAGGCGGTGCGGCGCGCCGTGGAGCACTCCCTCCCCTTCGGCCTGTACGCGGGGAAGCGGCAGGTGGGGTTCGCGCGGGTGGTGACCGACTACGTGAAGTTCGCCTACCTGGCGGACGTGTTCGTGCTGGAGGAGTTCCGCGGCGCGGGGCTGGGGAAGCTGCTGGTGGAGAGCGTCCTGACGCACCCGGAGCTGCAGGGGATCTGGCGCTGGTCGCTGGTGACGCGCGACGCCCACGAGCTGTACCGCCGCTTCGGCTTCCGCGAGCCGGAGCGCCCCGAGCGCTACATGGAACGCGTCGGCACCCGCCGCGCCGGACTCCCGGAAGAAGCCGACGCGCCCGCGCAGGGATAGAATCGTAATCCAACCGACCCACGGGCAGAACATGACCGATATGAGGGGGAAGACCGTGCTCGTCACCGGCGCCAGCGCCGGGATCGGTGCCGCGTGCGCGCGCGCCTTCGCGGAGGCCGGGGCACGCCTGGTGCTCGCCGCGCGGCGTACGGAGCGCATGGAAGGGCTGGCCGCCGAGCTGCGCGAAGCGCACGGGACGGAGTCGCACCTGATCGCGCTGGACGTGCGCGACCGCGAGGCCGTCGAAGCCGTGATCGGCGGGCTCCCCGCGGAGTGGGCGGAGATCGACGTGCTGGTGAACAACGCCGGGCTGGGGCGCGGGCTGGACAGGGTGCAGGAGGGGGACGTGACCGGATGGGACGAGATGGTGGACACCAACGTGAAGGGGCTGCTGTACGTCACCCGCGCGGTGGTGCCGGGGATGGTGCAGCGCGGACGCGGGCACGTGATCAACCTGGGCTCGGTGGCCGGTCACGAGGTGTACCCGGGCGGTGCCGTGTACTGCGCCACCAAGCACGCCGTGGGCGCCATCACCAAGGGGCTCCGCATCGACCTGGTGGGGACCGGGGTGCGGGTCAGCACCGTGGACCCCGGGATGGTGGAAACGGAGTTCAGCGTGGTCCGCTTCGCCGGAGACCAGGAGCGCGCGAACAGGGTGTACGCCGGGATGACCCCGCTGGTGGCGGAGGACATCGCCGAGACGATCCTGTGGTGCGCCACCCGCCCACCGCACGTAAACATCGACGAGATCATCATCAAGCCGACCGACCAGGCCACCTCCACGCTGGTGCACAGGAAGCAGTAAGCCGTCGTTCCGTAGTTCCCGTCGTACCCACATGATCTTCGACGGAGGGAGACCCGGGGCCGTTTCCGGGGCTCACTCCGGGGTGGGGAGACTGCCAGCAGTACCGGCAGGCTCCCCGCCCCCGCGTAGGAGACCGGCGCGGTTTGCCGGGCTCCGGAGCGGCCCCAGAGCAATGCTCCACCCAAGAACCACCGAATGTTCTACCTCCGCCTCACGCTCGGCCTCCTCGCCTTCGTAGTAGCCTCGGTCTACGGAGTCGCCATCGCGCTGCTCCGCCGCGACAAATCCCGCGTGGCGAGCGACTACGCACACGTCCTGGCAAGGCTCCAGCAGCCCCCGCTCGGAATCCGCACCACGGTGACCGGCGAGCACAACCTGCACGACCACCGCCCGTGCATCTTCGTGGGGAACCACCAGAGCATCCTGGACGTCCCGATCCTGGGCCAGGTGTTCGCACCGGGCTCAGTGGTGATCGCCAAGAAGGAGCTGCGGAAGATCCCCTTCTTCGGCTGGCTGTACGCGGTGACCGGGAACATCCTGATCGACCGCGCCGACAACACCAGCGCGGTGGGGAGGCTGAAGGAAGCCGAGGAGGCGCTGACGGAGCGCAGGGTGGCGGTGTGGATCTTCCCCGAGGGGACGCGCGGGAGCGAGACGGGGCGGATGCTCCCCTTCAAGAAGGGGGCGTTCTACATGGGGATCGCGACCGGGGCGCCGCTCGTCCCGGTGGTGGTCTCCCCGCTCAAGCCGGGGCTGGACATCGGCGCCCGCCGCCTGCGCCCGACCCACGTGGAGGTGCGGGTGCTGGACCCGATCCCCACCGCCGGGCTGACCGAGGACGACCTCCCCGCCCTGATGCGCGAAACGCGGCGCCGGATGGCGGCCGCGCTCGCGGAGATGTCCGCCGCCCGGGGGCTCCCCGTGCACGCGGACGATACCGAGGTGGAGTCGGAGGCGGCGTAGGGCCTTCCGTCAGTACGTGGAGCTCCCCGCGTCGCGCTGGAACGCCTCCCGCACGCTGGACTCCACCAGCGGGTCCACCGCCCCGCCCAGGTACGCGGGGAGCTTCGCCACCTGCTCCACCCCCAGGTCGCGGATCCACACGTCCTTGCTGCGGTCCTGCAGGTCCACCGCCTCGGTGGGGACCAGGATGTGGCGGTCCTCGGTGAGGGTGAACAGGTCGTCGTCCAGGTCCACCTCCAGGTAGCGGATCTTCATGGCGACCGGGTCCACCAGCATCTCGGTCACCGACCCCACCCGCTGCCGGTCGGCGGCGAACACGCTCCACCCGCGCAGGTCGGGCGCTCCCCCCGCCAGCTGGAAGTCCTTCGCCTCCCGGAGGGGGATCACCCGCGGCTGCGACATCGCGGTCTCGGGCGGGAGGGAGACGCCTGCGTCTCCCTGCCCGTAGTAGCGCGGGTAGGAGCGCTCCAGCTCTTCCAGCATCGCCCCGGTGAAGGGCTGGTCGGGGAGGTAGGGCGGGAGCGAGCGAACCTCGTCGCGCCCCCAGCGGCTGACCAGCGCCTTGTCTCCCCACTCCACCTGCGACACGGGGAGCAGCACGTGCCCCTTCCGGAACAGGCCGAAGTCCACGTCCAGGAAGCGGACCCGCCCGTCGCGGCCGATCAGCAGGTCGCCGACGCCGCCGATCTTCTCGCCCTGCGCGTCCCACACGTCCCAGCCCACGATGTCGCGCGCGCGGAAGAGCTCCGCGTTCGCCGGTGAGGTTTCCGCCATGGTTCCCTGGCCCCGTTTTCTCGGTTCGGTTCGAGTCTGCCCTCTTCGGATAAAGGGAGGGTACTGCAAGCGGCGGTCCGGCTCACGAGGAGAGCGTCGGCGGGTCACTCCATGCGCAGGGCCACCGAGGGATCGATCCGCGTCGCTCGCCGCGACGGGAGATAGCTGGCCAGGGCCGAGGCCGCGAACACGACCAGGCACGCGCCCAGCAGCACCGCGGCCTCGTCGAGCCCCGGCGCGAACAGGAACCGGCGCGCGAGGAGCAGGGTGAGACCCGCCAGCACGATTCCACCGGCCGCTCCCTGCCCCGCGACCCGGAGTCCCTCGCGGACGATGCGAGCGCGAACGGAGCGGCTCGTCTCGCCCAGCGCGACCCGGATTCCGATCTCCCGCCCCCGGGTACCCACCAGGTACGACGTCAGGCCGTAGAGCCCCAGCCCCGC
>JAFAYN010000080.1 GCA_019240375.1 Gemmatimonadota bacterium | reverse complement strand
GAGGCGGGGTATCCACGCAACAGCCGTCCCCTTCGGCACGCTGCGATGGAGACACGTCCATCCTCCAGGCACCATCGACCGGAACCGCGCGGGCCTTCTCCAGAGCCGGAGAAGGCCCGCCCGGACCGCCGGGGAAGTTCTACCCTTCTTCCAGGAGCCGCCGGACCTCCTCGTCCGACAACTCCCCCAGCTCGGCGAGGATCTCCTCCTCCGACAGCCCTTCCAGCTCGGCCAGCATCTCCCTCACCTCCGCGTCGGGAAGCCGTACGGACGGGGCGAGCCCCGCGACGGTCGGCGCCTCGAAGAGGAGGCGCAGCGGCACCTCCGTCCCGAATACCGTCTCGATGCGCGACGCCACCTGCGTGGCGAGGAGCGAGTGCCCGCCCAGCTCGAAGAAGTCGTCGTGGATCCCCACCCGCTCCAACCGGAGCACCTCGGCGAAGATCCCGGCCAGCAGCTCCTCCTCGGCGGTGCGGGGAGCCACGTACTCCCGCGCGGCGGCCGCCGCCCCGGTCGGCGCGGGGAGGGCGCGCCGGTCCACCTTGCCAGTCGGGGTGAGGGGGAGCGCCTCCAGCACCACGAAGGCGCCGGGGACCATGTGCTCCGGGAGCCGCCCGGCCAGGTACGTCCGCAGCGCCGCCGCGTCGGGCGCCGAGTCCGCGAGGACGAGGTACGCCACCAGCCGGCGTCCCCCGGGCGCGTCGTCGCGCGCCGTCACCGCCGCGTCCCGCACGGCGGGGTGGGCGCGGAGCACGGACTCGATCTCCCCCGGCTCTACCCGGAAGCCGCGGATCTTGACCTGCTGGTCGACGCGGCCCAGGAACTCCAGCTCTCCGTCCGCGCGCCGCCTCACCCGGTCCCCCGTCCGGTACAGCCGCGCCCCCGCCTCACCCGAGAAGGTGTCCGGGACGAACTTCTCCGCGGTCAGCTCCGGCCGTCCCAGGTAGCCGCGCGCCACCCCCGCGCCGCCGATCCACAGCTCGCCCGGCAAGCCTTCCGGCAGCAGGTTCCCCCAGGCGTCCAGCACGTGCAGCCCCACCCCCGGCAGTGCGCGCCCCACCATCTGCCACCCGTAGCTCTCCCCCCGCCGCAGCGCCGTCGCCGCGGCGAGGATGGTCGCCTCCGTGGGCCCGTACAGCGCCCACACCTGCGCCGCGGGGAAGGCGGCCTGCATCTGCTCCAGCAGGTCGGGCGGGATCGCGTCCCCGCCGACGAACACCCGCCGCATCCGGGGGAGCGTTCCGGGCCCGGCCTGGACCCGCTGCACCACCTCGCGCATCAGCGCGGGGACGGCGTGCACCGCGTCCGCCCCAGTCAGCTCCTCGACCAGCCGTTCCACGTCGCGCACCGTCTCCTGCGCCAGGAGCCGTACCTGTCCGCCCGCCAGGAGCGGGGCGAAGACCTCGAAGGCCCAGATGTCGAAGGCGTAGCTCGCCAGGGCCGGCATCACCTCACCGGCGCGGAAGCCGAAGGTGTCGCGCGTGGAGAGCAGCGTGCTGGTCAGGCCGGCGTGCTCGACCACCACCCCCTTGGGCCTCCCCGTCGAGCCGGAGGTGTAGATCACGTAGGCGGCGTTCCGCGGACTCACGCCGCTCGCCGGCGCCACGTCCGGCTCGCTCTCGATCGCCTCCCGGTCCGCGTCCAGCCGGACCACCGTTCCCTCGAAGGCGGGGTGCGCGTCCAGCAGCCGGCTTTGCGACACCAGCAGGGCGGCGCCGGAGTCGGCCAGTGTGTAGGCCAGGCGCTCGGCCGGGTAGGCCGGGTCCAGCGGGACGTAGGCCCCGCCGGCTTTGAGGACGCCGAGCACCGCGACCGGCATCTCCACCCCGCGCTCCAGGCAGATCCCCACCCGCGTTTCCGGACCCACGCCCAGGCGCCGCAGGTGGTGGGCGAGCCGGTTCGCCCTGCGCTCCAGCCCGGCGTACGTCAGCGTCTCGCCGCCCGAAACGACGGCGGGCGCTTCCGGCGTACGCGCCGCCTGCTCCGCGTACAGCTCGTGGACGCACGCCGCCCCGTATCCGAGCGGCGCCGTGGCGGACGCGGCCAGGAGCCGCGCTCGCTCGCCGCCGCGAAGCAGCGACAGCTCGGAGAGGCGCCCCTCCGGGTCGGCGGCCAGGGTTTCCAGCACGGCCTCCAGGTGCCGGGCCATGCGCTCGACCGTTTCCGGGTCGAAGAGCGCCGCCCGGTACACCAGCGACCCCGTGATCGTCTCCGCCCCCGCCACCAGCGACAGGTCCAGGTCGAACTTGGTGACCGCCCCGTCGCCGCCGAACGGCTCCAGCTCCAGCTCGCCCAGCGCCAGCCGCTCGCCGCGCCCGTCGTCCTCGTGCAGCGCCATGGCCGCCTGGAAGAGCGGGGTGTGCGTCAGGCTCCGCTCGGTGACCAGCTCCTCCACCAGCCGCTCGAAGGGGACGTCCTGGTGGGCGTACGCCCCCAGCGCCGTCGCCCGCCCCCGCGCCAGCAGCTCGCGCCAGGTGGGGTCGCCGCCCAGCTCCGCCCGCAACGCCAGCATGTTGACGAAGAAGCCGATCAGCCCCTCCACCTCGTGCCGCGTCCGCCCGGCGACGGCGCTCCCCACCACCACGTCGTCCTGCCCCGCCCAGCGCCCCAGCAGCACCTGCCAGCCGGTGAGGACGGTCATGAACAACGTAGTCCCCTCGCGGCGGGAGAGCGCCCTCAGCGCCCGCGAGGTTTCCGCGGACAGGGTGAAGGAATGGCCTCCGGCCCGCGCGCCCTGCCCCACCGCGCGCGGACGGTCGGTGGGGACCTCCAGCAACGGCGGGGCGCCGGCCAGGCGCTCCCTCCAGTACTCGACCTGCTCCTGCAGCCGCTCGCCCGAGAGCCAGTCACGCTGCCAGACCGCGAAGTCTCCGTACTGCACCGGCAGCTCCGGCAGCCCC